>CAZVRN010000001.1:0-27326 GCA_964629485.1 uncultured Thermodesulfobacteriota bacterium
ACCGCCGACCCTGCTCTATAACTCCGTTAACATCAACCCATGAAGAAGTTTCATGAAAAATGAAAAAAACGGCTTGACCCTGAGCGGGCTGGGGAACCAGGCCGTGAGAATGCTGTAACTCCGAAGGCTTCAATACCAGGCAGGCTGCTGTTAAACCCTCTCTATGCGGGCAGTCCCGAAAAGCCCGTAAGGACGTATGAAAAGCACTATTAACATCAGAATATAGGTGGCAACATCCTTGAAGCCGATCAGCCCCATGGGTTCTATGTAGGCGGCTACAAGGGTTTCAAATATTCCGATTATGATTCCGGCGACTAAAGCCCCGGCAACACTATTGATCCCCCCGATGATAACCACGGGGATGGCCCTGAATCCCACCAGTGCTGATGAAGGAGAGAGAATCCCGAAGTTAGATATCATGACCCCGGCAACGGCTATGCAGCTTGAGCTAACCCCCCAGCTTATCAGTAGAATAAAGCGGGCATTGATGCCAAAGGCCGTGGCTTTGGCCTGGTTCTCTGAGACAGCTCGAATGGCTAAACCCCAACGGGTTCGAAAGAGAGCAGCCATAACTAAAGCAAATGTTAATAAAGATAAAATCCCGGCCCAGATTTGTTCCGACAGGTAGAACAAACCTCTTGCCTCCAGCTTGATATCCGGCAAACCTAAAGGCTGCCAGCCTGGAGAGCCGGCATAGTTAAGAGTGAAATTAATCAATGCGCTCAAAAAGAAATATAACCCGAGGGTTACCTTGGTCATTAATATTGGATCCAGGCCAAGGAGAGGCTTGATGGTCAGTCGTTCAATGATCGCCCCCATGGCTCCGGCAGCCAGTAATCCTAAGGGCAGGGCCAGAAGCAAGGGGAGGTTAAAAGCGACAAACATTGTATAAAAAAGATATGAACCAATGACGAGAAATTGTCCGACGGCGAAATTAAATGCTTCTGAAGCCTTGTATATTATAACAATGGAAAGACCTAAAAGGGCGTAAATGAAGCCCACTAACGTTCCGGAGCCGATGGCCTGAATAAAATCGATCATAAAGACCTGATTAACCCAAAGTAAGTTTGCTGAGAATGACCGCTGAGACCTCTGCTGGATTCGTTTAATCTCTCTCCCGTGTCAATTCGGAGATGGTCGAAATTTGAGAACGGATATCCTGCCTGAGCCGGTTTATGTCGCTTAGTACGGCGTCTATTTTTTCTTCCCAGATTTTTGTCAGTTCCCCTTTGAGAGATTTTAATATTTTTTTGGCCGCCGCTTCGGAACGTTTTTTGCCGCGGCGGTAGAAACGAAAGGCGAAAAAAAGATTGAGCAGGGCGAAGCTGCTCAGGGCGGCCAGCCCCCTGGAACTGAAAATAGTCTCCACGCTTGCCGCGATCAAACCGATAAGGCTGGAAATTCCGGGATTGTCGAGAAGTCTTTGCCATGCCTCCTGCCCGCCGATGGCAAATAAAAAGAAAACCAGGATGAGCAGATATGTGACGGTTTGCAGAATCTTGTGACCCCAGAACCGGGGTTGACCGCCTTCCGCGAGCCACATGGCGCTAAACCGGGTGAAATGGTCCTTCAATTCTTCCATTATTTTTGAAATATCAAAAGCCTCTTCTAACTGCTCCCTGGCTGCTGAGGGTAAATTATGGTGAAGCATGAGGCGGCTGAGCCTGTCCTGAAGCCACTGAAGCCGCCTTTGAAAGAAGACTGCAATTTCATCCGGAATTGAAATAGCGGCAACCCCTGATTGGGGTCTTTCCCCCTGCGACCGTTTTGACCACCCCTGAAAGAGAAGGCCGACCAGATAGCCGGGGCCGATAAGCTGGGCCGGCTCCCATTGTTCCAACAGAATATGCGGTTTGATGTAATTATTTAACCATAAGTCAAACGCTTCCTCCCCGGACTTAACCCAGGCCGGACGCTGTTCATTTACCTCGGCGAGGGTGCTTTCAAGAATTTTTTCAAATGTCTCCAAATTCGATATTTCCCGCTGAAATACGGAGAGAAGCCGCTTAACCTCAACGTCCAGGTTGGCCGTCTTGATGGCCGCGATTTGTTTCATGTCCCTTTGCTGAAAAATCTGGTTTCTGAACGCGGGGAACTGGTTCCATGGTTCCGGAGGCTCGGAATCCAGGATTTTTTTGGCCGAAATCACAAAGAGAAGCGGTTCCTCAATTCCGTTGTCACGGATAAGGTCCTGATAGCTTTTTGCAACCCGCCCTAGCTCCTCATAACCATTGCCGCCGGTCTCGTGCGAGAAAAAGATGTCTGCCTTGTTCAGGACAAAATAAAAATTCTGCCTGGCCTTGGGCACCATCCGCATAAATTCGTATGTGATTTTATCCGCGTATTTCTCCGGGGAAGTGACCCAGACCAATACATCCAGGTACTCCAGAAAATTAAGAACACGCTCCCTGTGCGCGGCCATGAGGCTGTCGAAATCCGGGAGGTCGCACAGCAGGATGTGCCGGATGGCGTCGGCTTCATGCGTAATCTCTGACCAGGGAACGTCCTTTAACGCTGGACCCGGGATTTGATTCATGGCCGCGTGCCTGTAAATAAGAACCTGGTCGGTATGGGGCCGCCGGTCACTGGTGGAGGCTATCTCAGAACCGGCCAGGGCGTTCATCAGAGATGATTTGCCCACGCCGGTTCCGCCGAGCAGGCCGATTGTGAGTCTGCTGCCTTCAAGATCGGCCAGGTTCTGTGAAAGCTTGTTCGCCTTGGCCTTGAATTCTTCCTGTTCCTCAGGCGACAGGGAAAACAGGGCGGGCTGATCTAAAAGATCACGCGCCTGGTCAAGCTTATGCGCAAGCTGCTGAATGGGATGTTTCATGCTTTAACTTCCTTCTCCAGCTTTTCTATTTCACGGCGGACCTCTTCTATGGATTTCAATGCCTCCGGGGTTGTCACCTGAGATTGAAGGCACTCTTCATACCGGTCTCGCTGGTGACGCACCACCGCCAGAAAACCTTCCTGGTAGCGTTCGGCCAGTTCATGAGCGATTTTTCGAATTTCATTGTAAGCGAAAAGCTCCACCGCGCCCCGGGTTACAACGGGAGCCAGAGCGGAATCCAGGGCCGCGTCTATAATACTGAACCCACCGCCGAGAACGGTTTCAAGCGATAAAATAAGGACCCCCCAGAGAACAGAGGTGGAATAAATTCCCCATTCCTTGGTTTTAGGAATGCCTTTCGACAAGTCTTCAAATGTTTCTTCGAGCCAGACCACGACCTTTTCCTGCTCCTGGCCGATCCGCTCCTTAATTTCCTGATCCGTGAGGATGACGTCCGGCTGACGAAGTCTCTTGAAAAGCGGGGCTGCGTTATCGGCAGGCGATAATTCTTCAAGCACCAGGCGGTTGAATTTCTCCAGAACGGCCTGAACAGGAGAGAGGTTGATTTTTTCCTGAATTTTCAGAAGCGCCTCTTGAGAGGAACCGGGAATGCGTTCCCGGCCAAGGCTGAGAATTTTGAAAGGGGCCAGGATAATGTCTCTTAATATTCTGCGCGGTTTGGATAAAACATCGTATTTGGCAAAGAGCTTTCTGATTTCTTTTTGAAGATGCTCCCTGCTTTCCGCGGCAAAACGCGCTTTCTGCTCTTCCAGAAGATCCTGGCAAGCCTTTTGATAAAGCGCTTCAAGCCTCTTCTTCCAGGCTTCAGCCGCCTGGTTTTCTTCTTTAAGCAGACTAAGGAGCCTGCTTAGCCGATTCTTCAGATCCCCGGCCCGCCTGGAACATTCCGTCTCATGAAATTTTTTCAGGCCCTTTGTTGAAAGCAACCGGGTAAGTTGATCCTTGAAATTGCGAAAGGACGGATCTTTTGAAATTGACGAAAACGGGTCTGAAGAAGCCCTGGGAATAAGCCACAGCCGGTCTTGATTGACAGAAATTCGATGGTTCGATAAAGTCTGCGTCACTTCCCGGCTGGTGAGCCGCCCCTGGGCTTTATTAAGAAGAAGAAAATACGGCTTTCCTTCGGATACGATTTTTTGCAGGAACCGATAAGGCACATCGTCTGCGTATTTTTCCTCGCTGGTGACAAAGACGACCAGATCGGACAAAAGATAGAGGTCTTCGGCGATTTGCCGGTTTTTTACTTCAACGCTGTCCAAGTCCGGGGTGTCCGCCACGATAAGATGGGACCATTCCTCAAGGTCGTGTTCCAGGACGATCAGCCGTCCCGGGCTTCCGCTGACCGGGCCCGGGTCAAGATCCCCCAACGCACGCCGTTCAATCTTTACAGAAGGAATGGGGAAATCCCTTTCAACGGGCCAGTCTTTATAAGCGTAAATAATCGGGCCGAAAGTTTTAGGCCGCTCCATACCTGTTTCACTGAGCCGTTTCCCGCAAAAAGCATTAAACAGGGTGGATTTCCCCGTACCGGTCCCTCCGGTGAAGACAATCCAAAGCGTCTCCATGGACAGCTTGTAATAGAAAACATCCAGCCGTTTCGGCAGGTCTTGGGCCAGCTTTTCAATTTCCCGGGCGCCCGGGGTGAGTCCGGGCCACCGGAAGCCGTCCATGAATGACCGGCCGTGGCGAGATAAATCCTGAGAATCCTGTCCTTCTTTAGGCAATGTTTTTTTCATAACACCCATGTTAAAACAAGTTTACTATACCAGTAATGCCTGTGGCCGGGCCAAATAAATTTTCCAAACGTGAAAAGAAGTTCTTAAAAACCGGTTTCCCTCTTTCACTGCGGCGCCCAAGGACAGGAAAAAGCTTATGGGGGACCGGGCAGAAATGAAGATAAGAGACCTTTGCAAAATTTCGTCCTTTGACTGATTTGGGTCAGGCTTCCGAGTAGTCATTACAACATTATTGTCGGATTATAAAATCAATATTACAAAAATGTAATTTTAAATTCGCCGTTTCTGCTTTTATTTTTTACGGTATTATAACTAATTGACTTTTATAATCAAATTATCGAATGACAACGGGTCTTGCTCCGCACCCTTTTTATGCACCCACGGTGCCGCATCAGGCTTTCATGATTTTTCAATGCATGTTCGCGGTAATCACCCCGGCCCTTATTACCGGGGCCTTTGCCGAAAGAATGCGTTTCGGGCCTTTATCCGCGGCCCTGATCGGCATCCTGGCCGGAGCCGGCTGTTACCTGGGTATCCTGATCAAGAACAAGTTCGGATATGACGACAGCTTCGACGTGGTCGGTATTCATGGTGTCGGGGAGGTGATCGGGTTGCTTTGCGTAGGGCTTTTAGCCAGCAGCCTGGTCAATCCCGGTGGGGCGAACGGGTTGTTTTTCGGGAATCCGGCACAACTGGTCCTTCAGCTCTTGGCCATTTTGGTTACGATGGCTTATTCTTTTATTGGAACCTATATCTTGCTTAAACTGGTCGATCAAATTTTGGGACTGAGACTTACTGAAAGTGATGAGATTCAGGGATTGGATTTAAGCCAGCATAAAGAGGTGGCATATGAAATTTAACTGGAAAAACCCCTTAAGAACCAGTAATTTTTAGGACTAAGTTCTTAAGGGGTCTCAAAGTACCCGTTGATTTTGTTTTTAAATTACAATCACCGCAGAAGATATTAACTTAAAAATCTTTTTTTCAAGCCGAGCAGCCCGACAGAACCCGAAAACAAGAGCCATATGGCGCCCGGAATGGGAACGGCTGGTATTTTTTCATAGATGACATCATTGGCGCAGTTTATGGTCCACCCGAGAATGATGGCATTACCACCTGTGTCAATATTCAGCCCGGCCCAGTAAATATAATATAACCCGTCTCCTTCCAGCGTACCGGGCATGTCATCCGAAAAGGTTACTCCATGAAGTTCTTCCAGGTCTGTGTTGCCGGGTATGATATTTACGGGATGGTATTTTCTCGGCGTACCGCTCCAGACCCACGTGTCATTGGAATATTCGTAATAGTCAGGTTTTACAGGAGAATAGGTCCCGAGTGCTATGGGAGAACCACCCGATTTGATACCCCACAATGCCTGGCCCCCGGTAGCCGATTCATGAACCACGTAATCCCATGTCTGGTCGGCATTAATATCGATAAAGAGGTCGCCTGCAGCTAAGTGCTGTAAAAGAGAGTTGGTATTGTCGTACCATTTCATACCGATCGCCACGTCGGTCAGTGTCGCGCCGGAAAAATCAACTCTCCCGCCTTTGAACTTAGGGACTCCGTTTTCATCTGTATTGTCTATTGAGGATGTTTGCCCGGGGTAGCCCGGCCAGTAAATGGTATTGTCACTAAATGAAACCGTGGATGCTTGCGCTTGAACAACTATAAATAATAATATAGTTAGAAAAATCGTCGCTATGGCCAATTTTTTCATCGCCAATCTCCCTTCGGTTGGCAGTAGATATTGGATAAACACTACTTTTTTAAAAATACATAATTACTAATACAGACTATATTAACGAGTTTTATCAAGTCAATACGCCGAAAGTACTATTTTTATAAATATTTTCTCATACTTTTTTCCTAGTTTTAATCTTGCCTGGAACTTAAATTCCGCTGATTTCCCCAAATTCAGGATGTTTTTTCAGCACCAAACAGGAGGCAAAAAAGCCCGGGGTTTTGGCCTGTGCAGCCGTATTGCTTCTGCGGGAAGGGCTTCTTTTTAGCGGCCTATCCTGTGTCGAAAAAATCTGTGCTAATGACCTAACTAATTAATTTAATTAATTTTTGATAAAAGTTTCGTTCGGAGATGGCTTGATTTGTAACAGCGCCTTCATGGCCGGAAGCTGCATAATGATTGACCCCAAGCGGCTTGATGTATTACTATGCCGGGGAATCATCTGTCATGTGAGCGCAGGATCGCCATTGTCAGGCGGACAAATTTTTTGAGCGCCCTGATATAGAGCGACCAAGTGCATTAAACGGGGTGAGAGGAACTGAAAATCATTAAACCGTGCCTCTTTTCAGTGCATCCCCGCCATAGTCAAAACCATTAATTATTTTAAGGAGATGAAACGACCATGGAAAATGATTATATCGTTGAAACGTCAAATGGCAAGGTGCGCGGTTACAGTAAAAAAGGCATTATAAAGTTTAAAGGCATCCCTTACGCCGCGCCTCCTGTTGGAGACCTCCGTTTCAGGCCCCCGGCCCCGGCGGAGCCGTGGACCGGGGTGCGGGACGCGCTGGAGTACAGCCCGATAGTGCCTCAGCCGGCCGGCGCCGTGGAATCCCTGTTTGGCGAACAGAGGGAACAAAACGAGGCTGAATGTTTAACCTTGAACATCTGGACCCGGGCCGTTGACGACCAGAAGCGGCCTGTCATGTTTTTTATTCACGGGGGTGGTTTTGTAACCGGGACCGGCGCTTCGCTGGAAGGCTCGCGCCTCGTTTTGAGGGGCGATGTGGTCGTGGTGAGCATCAACTACAGGCTGGGGTCGCTCGGGTTTTTGTACATGCCCGATGTGCCCGAGGCTGCGTCAAATATCGGGCTGCTCGACATGGCCGCCGCGCTGGAATTCGTGAAAAGAAATATTTCCCGCTTTGGCGGAGACCCGGATAACGTCACCATTTTCGGGGAATCGGCCGGCGGCTTTGCCGTGGCCGGCCTGCTTGCCATGCCTGCCGTCAAGGGGTTATTCCACCGCGCTATTTTGCAGTCAGGCGCGGCGCATCCCCTGGGGTTCAACGCCAGGGCCGGAATAAATGTTTATCATCGTCTCCTGGAAGAATTGGGCATTCAAAAAGGCGATATAGAAGCCCTGCGCAGGGTTCCGGCTGAAGACATTATTAAAGCCCAGACAGCTATTATGCCCGTGGCCAGCGGTGATTTCGCCACGGAACGGCCCCTTAGGTTGGGGCCCGTGGTGGATAAGGAAACCCTGCCCGAACACCCGCTGGAGGCTTTGCGAAACGGTTTTGCCAAAGAAATAAGCGTCTTTGTCGGCTCCAACCTCGACGAGACAAAATTGTGGCATATCTGGAATCCCGACGCGTATAAAATTGATGAAGACGGGTTGCTCAAGGGAGTAAACGGCGTCGTGTCCCTTGTGGGAAAGGATGAAAGTAAAGCCCGGGAAATGATTGAAGTATACAGGCAGAAACGAAAAACTCCGCGAGATATCATGGATGCGGTTTCCACGGATTACATGTTCCGCATTCCGTCTATCCGCCTGGCCGAAGCACAAAGCGCACATCAAAAAAATACTTACATGTACCTTTTTACGTGGCAAAGCCCGCTGGCAGGAGGCAAGTACGGGGCCATGCACGCCCTGGAGCTCGGCTTTGTTTTCGGAGTCCTTCAGCAAAAGGCGGTCGGCATCTTCCCCGAGAGAAATGAAGAAACCGAGGCCCTCAGCGAGGCCATGATGGATACCTGGATATCGTTCGCCAGGAATGGAAACCCGAATAACGCCGGCATCCCGCCGTTTCCGCCGTATGATACTGAAAAAAGGGCGACCATTATCTTTGATAAAGAAATAAAAATCGTCGAAGACCCGTATGGCCACGAACGAGCTGTCTGGAGTGATCTGCTGTGATCATGCTGAAATAAAGCCCGTACGGCTTGGTTAAAAATCCCTTTTTCAGGATCACCTGGATTTGACTATGATGCAGGTTATGATGCGCTACGGCCGAAAGGGACTCACCCTGTCCTTTCCCGATGACTGGCAGGTGGACGTGGTCAATAAAAAAGCCATGCCCGTGCTTGATGATCCCCAAGGAGCCGTGGCTGAAGCACTGAAAAGTCCATTAGGCAGCCGCCCCCTCAGGGAGGAAGCCAAAGGCAAGAAAAACGCCTGCATTTTGATTTGCGACATCACCCGGCCGGTGCCCAACGGGCTTCTTTTGCCTCTCATTATCAGGGAGCTCATGGCCGGGGGCCTGGAGCCCGCTCAAATCAAGGTCCTGGTGGCCACCGGCCTGCACCGGCCCAATGAAGGTGATGAATTGAGGGAGGTGGTTGGGGATGACCGGGTCCTGCAAACCGTGAGCGTGGCCAATCATTTCGCCCGGAACGATGAAGACCACCTGGACCTGGGCTTGACCCGGCGAGGTACACGGGTAAAGATTGACAAGCGATTCGTCCGGGCCGACCTGCGCATTGTCACCGGGCTGGTGGAACCTCACTTTATGGCGGGCTATTCAGGCGGCCGCAAGGTCATCATCCCGGGAATCGCTCATCAGGACACCATCCGCCGTATCCACACCGCTTCCTTTCTGGAGCATCCAAAGGCGGCTAACTGCGTGCTGGAAGGCAACCCCCTGAACGAGGAACAGCTTGAGATCGTGGACATGCTGGGCGGCGCGCTCAGCCTAAACACGGTCATCACTGAACAGCGCGAATTGAGCTACGTGAACTTCGGGGAAATCAAGGAAAGCTATATGAAAGCCGTGGATTACGTGCGGCCCTACACCGAGGCCGCGCTGCCTCGCGCCTATCAGACCGTGATCACCTCGAGCGCTGGTTACCCCCTGGACAAGACTTATTACCAGACCGTGAAAGGCATGGTCGGAGCCATGGAGATCCTCAAGCCCGGCGGTGACCTGTTTATTGTCAGCGAAATCAGCGAGGGCTTCGGGTCGCCTGAATTCCTTGCGGCTCAAAAACGGCTCGCAGAGCTTAACCCCCATGGTTTTCTAAAGAGCATTGAAAACAAAGATCAGGCCGAAATAGACGAGTGGGAAACCGAAGAACTGGTCAAAGCCGCGCGCAAAGGCAGGGTGCGGCTTTTTACCCGGGGACTTAGGCCCGAGGAGGCAAGGCTGACCGGCCTGGAAGTCATCAGCAGCCTTGAGAAGCTGAACCAGGCCATTCTCAAAAGCGGGGGCAGGGAAAAAAGGGCCGCAGTCATCCCCGAAGGCCCCTACATCATCCCTTTTATTCGTGGTTAAGGTTGCCAGGGAGAGGTTGTCCTTGTCAATATTGGCGGCGGCTAAAAGCAGACACTCCATGTGCTGGTTGAATCGAACAGATTATGTCTCCGGGTACATAGCAGCGATTTATCCCTTTGACAAAGACGGCTGTTTCTATCTATACTCCTGCCTGTCAGAGGATGATTCAATATTTTTGCACCCTTTTCTGAAACGAAGCTCGTTGAATCAGGGTTATAATAAATAAGGGAGGTACTGCACCATGCACGAACTCATAAACAGGAATATGGTGGATACCATCCGCACCACGGGCAAGACCAATGAAAACCTGCCCGACCGAGTGGATATTTTGAAAAAATATGACCTCTCTTACGACCGCGAGGCTGAAAATGTTATTATAACCGGCTGCCAGATTCTGGCGGCGCTTCCTCATGTTCTTAAATCTTTGGCTTCCCTTTTTGACCGAAAAAGTTTTTCATACACTTTTCTTTCCGAGGAATACTGCTGCGGGAATTACCTTTACCGTCCGGCCATAAAAGCCCGTGACGAAGATGCCATGAACGAGTGCCGCGAACTGTCAAAGGAATTTGTCACTAAAAATATGGAGCAGGCCAGACGACTCGGCGCAAAACGTCTGGTGATTTTTTGCTCGCCCTGTTATCCGATTTACAGACATGCTTTTCCGGATGAGGATATTATTTTTTATCCTGCGGCCATTGATGAAGTCATGGAACCGCTTCAGTTTAAGGGGCAGATTGATTACTATGCCGGGTGTTATAAACTGCATCGAAAATTTTCACCCGTACCCATGGATTTAAAGTTTGTTGACGCGGTTTTTGCGAAGATGCAGGGTCTGGATGTTCACAGGATAAGCGCGCCCAAATGCTGCTTCACTCCGGAAGGCTTGAAACATATGACCGGAAACGTCACAACCAAAACCATGGTTCATGTCTGCACGGGATGTTACGGCCAGGCGGCGGGGAGCATTCCCGGTGAAAGGGGCGTTGAAATTTTGATGCTCCCGGAGTTCGTGGAGAAGGCATTAGAAGCGCATTGATAAACCATTGTGCATCGCGGCAGACAGGGCTCGGCGTGCCGGCCGCTGCCTTCAGCCGGGGGAGATAAAATAAGATAACTAAAGGCTTCATTTCCTGGAAGGACGTAATGTCATGAAATTCCCACCTGATCGGCCATCAGAAGAATCCCGAGAAAAGACCTCAGAGGACTTAATGGCTATGGCCAGAGTCATCGGTTCCCTTATAGATAAGACGGTCAATAAAATCTTCGTTGCGCACAGAACGGAATTGCTTTCCGAATCAATCACTTATATTGTGCCCGGCGTCTGGGGCGCCAGGCTGGATGGCGAGCTGACCGAGACTCAAGAAAAAATTAATCAAGAAATTCTACCGGTTATAAAGGAAATTTTTACGGCGCTCGATCTAAAAGGCTTGAACCCGGGTCAGGAATTTACCATCGCATACCTCATACGCAGTTTGTTTGTCGCCAAGATTACTTATATGATCGAAGCCCTTAAAAACCAGATAAACCTGAAAGAGGAAGCCGCCAGGAAGCTTGAAAACGTCAAGCCGGTGGGGAACGCTTAGAGATGAAAGTCAGCAAGCTTTTCAAATGCAGATCAGTGACTGGTCATCTGCGGGCCTGTGCTCGATAGACCTGTCAATGACAGGCTGTCATGACCGGCTTGAACCAGGGCGAGATAATAAAACCAGGGTAAGAACGGATCGTGTCTGGAAAAAACAAAATCGTCATTGCAGAAGATCACACCATACTTCGAGAAGGATTGCGCGCCATTCTGACGCTTGACAACGATTTGGATGTGGTCGGGGAGGCCAGTGATGGTCTTGAAGCCATCAAATTAGTTGCGGATTATTCGCCGGATCTTATCCTGATTGATCTTTCCATGCCCAAAATGAGCGGTTTGGCGGCTATAGTGGAGATAAAAAAACGGTATCCCGAGACAAAGGTCCTGACCCTGACAGTTCATAAAGATGAGGATTATATCCTGTCCGCTTTGCAGGCCGGGGCGGATGGATATCTGTTGAAAGATGATTCGCGTGATGAACTGTCCGTGGCTATCAAAAGCGTACTTTCCGGCAAACCTTACCTGAGTCCCAGCATTTCTGGCAAGGTAATCGAAGGATACCTGGCCGGAAGGCGAAACGTGAAATCGGCCCTGGATATTCTCTCGCCGCGGGAGCGGGAAGTCTTAAAAATGATTGCCGAGGGATACAAAAACAGGGAGATCGCCGATTATCTTTTTATCAGTCCCAAAACAGTTGAAAAACACCGGTCCAACCTGATGAAAAAACTGCACCTTCACTCTGCTTCCGCTTTAATATCTTTTGTCGTCAAAAACGGGTTGTTGAGCCCCTGAGCTTGGTGCAATTCATTTTTTAATTGCAATAAAATTATTTGTTCTTAAGAAGCCTTTGCCTGCCTTTCAGCCGGTAAAAAATCCAACCGGGTCCGGGCCAGGTCGTTATGTCAGACAGTAATAATCTGAGGCAGGATAAGCGGGCGCCGGTCAATGACCTGATTAAAGAAGCGTTTCAGTTCTCGGCTTATATCCGCTTTGATCTCATCCAAATCATAAATCGGGCCAACCTTGATTCTTCTTTCTTCAGCCAGTCTGTCAAAAATTTCCAGGATCAGGCACTTGGCGTCTTCCAGCACATGAGCACTGGTTTCTTCAAAGATAAATCCTTTGGAGATGAAATCCGGGCCGCTGAGAATTTCACATGTTTGCTCGTCGATGACGAGTAACGGGATAACCATGCCATGCTCGGCCAGATGCCTGCGGTCGCGAAGCACGACCCGCCCCACATCCCCGACTCCTTTGCCGTCCACCAGGACCCGGCCCGTTGGTATGCGTCCTGCTTTTTGAAAGCCGCTTTGATCGAAGCGAATCAAATCCCCATTTTCAGCCCGCACTAAATTTTCTTCAGGAATGCCCACCTCCCGGGCCAGCTCATTGTGCTTGATCAGGTGCCGGTATTCACCATGAATCGGAAGAAAATATTTTGGACGAACAAGATTGATCATGAGCTTGAGTTCTTCCTGGTAGGCGTGTCCGGATACATGAATTTCCGATACTGTTTCGTAAATCACCTCGGCTCCCAGCCGATACAGGTTGTTAATCAGGTTGGTGATTGCTCGTTCATTTCCCGGGATGAAACGGGAGGAGAGGATTACGGTGTCTCCTTTTTTGATTTTGATTTGCTTATGTTCATTCGAGGCCATGCGTGTCAGGGCGCTCATGGGCTCACCCTGGGAGCCCGTTGTTATCAAAACTAGCTTGTCATCCGGTAGGTCGTTGATTTCCTTTAGCATTACTTCCTGATCTGCGTTCAATTTTAGAAAATCAAGTTCCCTGGCAATCCGAACGTTCGAAATCATGTTCTTGCCGTCAAAAGCTACTTTTCGGCCGAACTCGGCCGCTACGCGGATAACCTGCTGGATACGGATGATACTCGACGCGAACAGCGCTACGATAATACGTCCCTGGCAGGACTGGAAGATATCGCGAAATGTTTCTCCGATCTTTTTTTCAGACATGGTGTAACCAGCACGTTCGACGTTGGTGGAGTCTGAAAGCAGGGCCAGTACGCCTTTGGCCCCGTATTCGGCAAACTTGTTCAGATCAATTTCTCCGCCAGCCATGGGGCTCTGCTCAATCTTAAAGTCGCCGGAGTGGACCAGGCAGCCTACCGGGGTCATAATGGCCAAGGCAACTCCGTCAACAATGCTGTGGCTGACCTTGATAAAATCAAAGGTAAAAGGCCCTATATGCAGTTTTTCTCCGGGAGATATTACGTTGAGTGAGATTTCCGGGAGGGCTCGGTGTTCCTTGAGCCGGTCTTTTACCAGTTCGAGGGTAAAACGGGTGCCATAAACCGGGACATTGATCCGTCCGAGGAGGAAGGGCAGGGCCCCGATATGATCTTCGTGGCCATGTGTCAGTATGATGGCCCGGACCTCCGGTGCATGCTCCAGGATATAGCTGAAATCCGGGATGACCACGTCCACGCCGTACATATATTGATCCGGGAACATGAGACCGGCGTCAATAATCACCACGTCCTGGCCGCACTTGAGGGCCATGGTGTTTAATCCTATCTCACCCAGCCCCCCCAAAATTGCTAATTCGATAAAAGGTTCACTCATAAGACCCGTCTTATACTGCTTTTTTTAGGCCATAATCAGGATCATAGTTGTCCAGAATCGCCTTGCGCACCTCAGCCATCAACTGGTTTTGTTCCGAACGTTTTATACCTCTGGTGGGAATAGGTTTTCCAAAAACAATCTTTATGCGGCCGGGAGTGACTTTGAAGGTTCTGGCTGGCATGACTCGGTGCGCCCCGCTGATACTGACCGGGACGATAGGATGTCCCGCCTTCACAGCTAGGATAAACCCGCCCCGCTTAAATTCCTGTATTTGTCCGTCCTGGCTACGGGTTCCTTCCGGGAAAATAACCACGCTTTTCCCTTTTCGTATCTCTTCCGCCGCTTTTTCGAGACTCTTGACCCCTTTTCTCGGGTTGGACCGGTCAATGGGGATATATCCGGCCAGCCTCATTGAGTGTCCGTAAAGCGGTAAAGAGAAAAGACTTTTTTTGGCCAGCCAGCGGAACTGAATCGGCAGGTAGGCCAGAAGGACCAGAATATCGAAAATGCTGCTGTGGTTGGCAGCGAAAACGTAATTTTCCCCCGGCTGAAGGTTTTCTTTTCCTTCGACGCGAACCCGGACAAAAGCACACCAGATTAAAATACGCGCGTAGACCCGGGCCATGACATGAACCCCATTGCCCTTCCGGTCCCAGAGGGTCGTGAGCAAGGCAAGAAGGTATGCCGGCGGCGTGATAAGGACAAGAATCACAAAGCCATAGACCATGAATAAATTTATTGAAGACAAAGTCGCAAATATTTTTTTCCACATAATGCTAATATAATAGCTGAAATCGGCTTCTGTCAAACCAAATTAATGAACCGGCCGATCAAGCCGCGGGTGCCCATTTCCCTTGAAACCGGCTGTGCTTTGCCTGGAAAATCTGGGTTCAATTTTAAAAACTTGCATCTTGATTATGAGTTTAGTAAACTTATCATTAATAATGAGATAAATTTGGTTGCGGCGGTGATTTTGTATTCCAAAGACTGGTTTAAAAAGAAATCACCCATGTTTAAATGTTGGTTGCGGTATAATCAATACACTAAAATAAAAAAGACTGTTGCGAAAGACGTTTTTGGATAAGAGCTATTGAAAAAAAATTGTGGCTGGCGCTGAACTTGCGTGCGCGGGAAGGAGATTAAAATGAAAATTTTAGTGGGATATGATGGATCAAAGCCGGCAAAGGAGGCTTTAAGGCTGGCCAAGGAGCATGCCAATGCCTTTAACGCCGAAACAGTTTACGTGCTGAACGCCCTCGAAGCGGACGCGACAGGGCGGCCGGGAACACTGGAAAAAGCTGAACAGGATTTGGCTTATGCTGAAGTTTTCCTAAAAGACGGTAATTTTACCACTGAAACAAAATTGCTGACCCAGGGTTTGAGCCCGGGAGAGGGTCTGGTGGAGTTTGCCAAGGAAAACGGGATAGACGAAATCCTCATCGGAATCGTAAGGACTTCCAAAGTGGGTAAACTGGTTTTTGGGTCCACTGCTCAGTACGTTATATTAAAGGCGCCCTGCCCGGTTGTTACGGTGAAATAAAACCAAACAGTAAAGCCCGGGAATAAATTCCCGCGGCTTTACTAACCCGGGACCCGGCAAAATTAAACCTTTAACCGAATTTATTACCAGGCTCAAAGTTACTTCCCCGAAATATTGGTAATATTCTCGTGGGTTAGATTTCCACCGCTTGCAAGCCCAATAAAATTATTGGTTTTTAGAGGGCCTCTCATCAGTCTTATCTTTGAGGCTGATACTTTTGGAAAAGAGTTTTCGCCGTTTTATTGCTTGTATTTTGCCGGCTGGTGAATAATACTGTTTAATATGTTATTTTTAGCATATAGACCGGGATTATGAAACCCTTCCAGGAATTGTTGGCGCGATCCGCACAGGCTCATGGGCATCTCTGCCCGGGCCAGGTACTGGGGGTGCGCATGGCCATGCTCGGGCTTGCGCTCCTGGGCTACAAGGCGCCCCTGAATAACAGCAATATAAAAAAAGTAATCGTTTTTGTGGAAATAGACCGATGCGCCGCTGACGCCATCGCCATAACAACAGGCGTAAAGCTGGGCCGCCGTTCTCTCAAATTCAAAGATTACGGGCTCATGGCCGCCACTTTTGTTAATCTGCCGGATGGCCGCGCCTTCCGGGTTGCTGTGCGGGAGGACTGCCGCGACAAAGCCTTGCAATATGTCTCCGGCATCTCAAACCAGCATCAGCGCGAGATCGAAGCTTACCAGCGTATGACACTCTCAGAGCTTTTTACCGTGACAGCGGTGAAAGTCAATATTCCGCCCGAGGATCTGCCCGGAGCATCCTTGCCCAAGGTGCGCTGCGCGGTTTGCGGAACCACCATAAGGCACAAGCGGGAAGTCGAGGTCAAGGGCCGCCTTCTCTGCCGGGTTTGTGCCGGAGGTGCCTATTTTGAACCCGTTAAATTGATCGAAGACAAGGACATTTTGGAAATAAAAGCCTGACCGCATGACACCTGAAACGGCTATCTTCTTTGTTGACCTGCCGTCGCCAAGACGATATAATTTTAATTATCAAGAAAATTTTTTCTTCAATGAAGCCCTGTTCCCACGGAAAATAATAACCGGGGCATGGCTGGAATTGCATATTGAGACTCCTTAAGAACCGCTGATTTTGTTGAAATCGCGGAAAGCGACAATGAGTTCAGCTAAAGGACGAAGTTCTTAAGTCTCATATTGCTTTCCCAAAAACGGGCTGGCATCAAGCGCGGCAAAGGTCCGCCATGGCCTTGGTCTTAAAATATCGCGTTTCACTTGACCAGGGGAGGTAAACCATGAACTTGGCTGAATTGGCCGAACAGTCGGCCGAACGTCTGGGTGAACGGATGAATTTGGTTTTTGAGGGCGAGCAGTTCACGAATTTTCAGTTTCTCGATTGGGCGCGGCGTCTGCACCGTGGTTTCGCCGGCCTCGGTCTTGCCAGGGGAGACATAGCCGTACTCTGCATGGCCAATCATCCCCTGGCTTTTGCTGTTTTTCAAGGCATTTTCCGAACCGGAGGCACCGCCATACCGGTCATGTTTATGATGTCTGCGGCTGAATTGCGATACGTGCTCAGCGATTCCAAGGCCAGGGGCGTAATTACTGACGAGGCCAATGTGTCCAAGGTCAGGGAAGCTGTCCAGGGCCTTGATCACATCAGGTGGATGGTTGTCCTCGGGGGCGAAGACAATCCTGGATCATCCCCGCCCGAATACCGGCTCGAAACGTTTTTAGACAATGAACCGGAAACAAATTTGCCGCAGATCAGCGAAGATGACCCGGCTTTGATGCTTTACACCGCGGGGACTACCGGAAAACCCAAGGGTGTTATGCTGACCCACGCCAATCTCATTGCTTCGGCCGAGGCGGCCAACGAGGCTTCGGAACTGGATCGGTGGGAGGGGCCGTATATAGGCATGAGCGCCATGCCCATGGCTCACATTTTCGGCGTTGGCGTTATGAACAGCGGCTATCTGGCCCCGGAGCATATAGCCGATGGTTACAGCGTTCAAATGAGCTGGTTCGAGCCTGAGCGGTTTATGCAGCTTATAGAACAGCATCGCTGTACGGTTATGGTGGCCGTGCCGACCATGCTCGCTCTGATACTAAACCATCCCAGGGTTGAACAATATAACCTTTCTTCTCTTAAAATGGTGGTTTGCGGAGCTTCTCCGCTGCCGGTCGAGATGGCCCGGGCTTTTTCCGAGCGCTATGGTTGCCGCATTCGGGAAATTTACGGCCTGACGGAAAATACCGGGCTTGGTTCGGCCAACCGCCTTTCTGAACCTTACCGTCCCGGTTCCGCGGGTCGGGCCTATTTCAATACCGAATTGAAAATTTTTGACCAGGATGACAAACCCCTGCCCGCGAATGAAATCGGCGAGGTGGTCATGCGCGGACCAGCGGTCATGAAAGGCTATTATAACCGCCCGGAAGAAACGGCTGAAGCCTTACGTCACGGCTGGCTTCATACCGGGGACATGGGTTATCTGGATGAAGACGGTTATCTCTTCATTGTTGATCGGAAAAAGGATATGATTATTCGGGGTGGAGAGAATATATATCCCGGGGAACTGGAAGAAATTATTTACGCGGTTAAAGGGGTGGCCGAGGCGGCGGTGGTCGGAGTGCCTGACCCGATTTACGGCGAGAGTGTGATTGCTTTTGTAGTCCCTGGTCCCGGGGCGAACCTTTCTGAACAGGAAATAACTGATTTCATGCGGACCAGGACGGCGTCGTTTAAGGTGCCAGCGAAAATTCACTTCACGGATAGCCTTCCCAAGAGTCCGGTGGGCAAGGTCCTGAAGCGAGAGTTAAGAAAAAAAGCCTTAGTCGAGGAGGAGGGAAAGGAACTCCGGGTATAGCGTTGCCCCCGTATAAATTTTTCCTACAGCCAAGCTGCGGAGCCATGGCGGCGAACCCACTGGACCCGCTCAATAATAATGACCGGGGCAGTTTAGGTGTTCATTGCCTTCGGGAGTTAAGGAAAAGTCAAAGATAAAAAATTCTCCCGCCGCGTGAATTTCAGAGAAAAGGCCTCTTAAGAACGACTAATTTTGTTGAAATCCCGGAAGGCTGACAATGACTTCGGCTAAAGGACAAAGTTTTTAAGAGGTCTTGAGAAAAAGTTTTACAGATAAAAGGCTCTCCTTGACACGCGCTTAAATAGCACGTATATTCCCGGCATTCAGTTCTGATTCATTAATAATAATGCTTAGTTGTCAGGAGGAAATGTACAAAATGACCGCAGCCGCCGCACACACCGGAAAAGACGAAACGGGAGCGCCGATATCAGGCCTGTTTTACAAGAATCCCTCCATCGGAAAGCCATTTCCCTGGACACTGGGTCGTCCTGTTGCCGCCGAAATTGAACCCTCCTTCAAGGATGAAGATTTTATATTCATCCTTGAGGTTATTTAGGCCCGGTTTTAAAAAATGTTTTCAAAAATACTGATCGCCAACAGAGGGGAAATCGCGCTCAGGGTTATTCGCGCCTGTAAAGAGCTGGGAATTAAAAGCGTGGCCGTGTATTCAGAAGCGGACGCCGGTTGCCTGCACACCATGCTGGCGGATGAAAAAATATGTATCGGTCCGCCGGTCAGCGCCAAAAGTTATCTGAACATAGGCAATATCATTGATGCCGCGAAACAAACAGGCGTGCAGGCCATCCACCCGGGTTACGGATACCTGGCCGAAAATAGTGAATTTGCCCGGGCCTGTGAAGATGAAGGATTTGTTTTTATCGGTCCGACCCCGCAAAATCTGCAGTTGGCCGGAGATAAATTAACGGCTAAAAAAGTCATGAAAGACGCTGGTGTGCCGGTCATCCCCAGCAGCCCCCATGGCGTGGGCAGCCTTGAGGAGGCGGCGGACTTAAGCCGCGGAATGGGCTATCCCGTTATGATTAAAGCCTCAGGCGGCGGCGGCGGCCGGGGCATCAGGATCTGCCAAAACGAAGCCGCCCTGGCCGAAGAACTACCAGTGGCTAAAATGGAAGCGCGCGCCGCCTTTGGTAACGAAGAGCTGTATCTGGAAAAGTGCATCATTCAGCCGCGGCATATTGACTTCCAGATACTGGCGGATAAATTCGGAAATGTCGCTCACCTGGGTGAACGGGAGTGCACCATCCAGAGACGGTACCAGAAGTTGATTGAAGAGTCACCTTCGCCCAAAGTGACCGCGGAGTTGAGAGAATCCATGGGAAAGGCGGCCATCGCCGCGGCTAAAGCCGCTAAGTATTTTAACGCGGGCACGGTCGAGTTTCTCGTGGATAAAAACAGCAACTATTATTTTATGGAAATCAACGCCCGTATTCAGGTCGAGCATCCGGTGACAGAACTGGTAACCGGCAAGGACCTGGTCAAGGAACAGATAAGGCTCGCCGCAGGCGAGGAACTGGCATACTCCTTTGAGGATCTGAATCTCAAGGGCTGGGCCGTGGAATGCCGCATCAACGCCGAAGACCCCGAGAGAAACTTTCTGCCATCTCCCGGTGTCATAGAAGAATACCGTCCCCCGGGCGGCTTTGGTGTCCGCCTGGACACACACCTCTACCAGGGCTACGAACTTCCTATCTATTATGATTCCCTGATCGCCAAACTCATCTCATATGACCTGACCAGGGAAGGCGCCATTCGCATCATGAAAAGGGCCCTTGGAGAATTTATTGTTAAACCGATCAAGACAACCATCCCCCTCCATCTCAGGATTATGGATGACGCATTGTTTAAACAGGGCGATTTTGATACCGGCTTTATTGGCAGGATTTTACCGGACCAGGATGAAGATGAGGATGACTAGGGGCTATCTCAAAATTACTGTTTTAGCCTAACCTGCGGTAATATATTAAATATTTCAAGGAATTGAATTTGGACCTAACAATGAGGCCGGTTTGAAGGCCAAATTATTAAGAGGTTGTCTATCCGGCTTTTTCGGTGGTTAAATAGTAGGCTAGATTATCGAGCTTGACCGTGAAATCAACGTTTTCAACCCGGAAGCCGGGCGGAACTTTGATCTGAACCGGAGCAAAATTCAAGATAGCCCGGACATTTACCTCTATCAGGCGGTTGGCGATATTCTGCGCTGTTCCGGCTGATGTGGATATCACGCCGATTTCAATGTTTTCCCTCGCTTTGACCTCGGCCAGGTTGTCAATGGATTCGACCTTGATGCCATTGGGAAGCTTCTTCCCGATCTTGATGGGGTCATTATCAAAAGCGGCCACAAAATGGTAACCCTGGCGGAGAAAATTTTCGTGGGCGATAAGCGCTGACCCGAGATTGCCGATTCCAATCAGGCCAAGATTCCAGTCCTTGTTTAAACCCAGAATCCTCTTTATTTCAAAAAGCAGATCCTGGACATAATAACCAACGCCCCGTACCCCGAATTCACCGAAATAAGCCAAGTCCTTTCGTATCTGGGCCGAATTTACCCCGCAGCGCGCAGCCAGCTTTTCGCTGGAAATAACATTGACACCGTCACCCCACAACTCCTCGAGGTTACGGGAGTAATTCGACAGCCTGGTGATGGTAGCTTCTGGAATCCGGGAAAATTTCATAGAACTCTGTCAAAAAATCGCTGAACCCGTTCGGTTTAAAGCTCTGAAGCCGCTGTCAGGACAGGCCTGACTGCGGCTTCAGGAGTCTTTCTCTTTTTTACATTCCAATTAAGCTCTTGATCGGTCCTGACATGGGATAGGCGAAGAGCAGGATCAATGCCACGACCAAAGCGTAAATACAAAGTGATTCAATCATGGCCAGACCGATAAGCATGGTCACGGTAATTTTACCTGAAGCCTCAGGATTGCGGGCCGTCCCCTCGACAGCGCCCTTGACAGAGATTCCCTGAGCTATACCGGTGCCTATGGCGGCAAAAGTGATTCCAAAACCAGCGGCCAGGACAATGCCCAGGAAAACCTTGAGGCCGGCGACTTTAACAGCGGTTTCAGTGTCAGATGCCATAGCCATACTCGCGAGTCCCAGAATGAACAGGATGGCTATAATGGTAGTCAACGATAACTTCTTCATACTTTCCTCCTTCAATTTTTTGCCTTCTTTATTATCCCTGAAAATCAGGGCGGTAACCAAAATTAATGAGCGTGCTCGATAGCCGCACTGATGTACATCATGGCCAGAAGCATGAAAATAAAGGCCTGTATAGCGCTGGTAAAAATGGCCATGAACATCATCGGCAGGGGTGCGAAGAATTTGCCGGCCAGGAGCAGTAAGATGGCCAGCACCAAATCTTCTCCCATAATATTGCCGAAAAGACGCAAGGTCAGCGAAAGCACTCGGGAAATATGGCCGATGATTTCCACGGGCAGCATCAGAGGCGCCAGGGGCCACATTGATCCGGTAAAATGTTTGATATATTTAAAGCCATGGTTCTTAATCCCGGCGTAATGCGTCATGACAAAGACCACCAAGGCGCATGAAAGGGGAGTATTGATGTTCGAAGTCGGCGATAGAAAACCGGGAATCAGTCCCAACAGGTTTGATACCAGGATATACAGAAAAAGAGTGGCGACGAGCGGAAAGTAACTTCGACCCTCTTCGCCCATGACTTCCACCTGGAAATTTTCGATAGTATCGATAATGACCTCGAGCACATTTTGAGCCGGGCCCGGAACGAGCTTGATGCTGAGAGTGGCCAGTCGTCCGAAAATGATGAACACAATAATAATCAGCCACGAATAAAGTACATGGGGATAATGGTGAGCAAAATCACCCAAGCCAATCGCGTCGAAAAGGAGTGTTAAAAAAAGAATCGGATGTTCCATAGATTAACCCGCCTCCTTGATAATTTTTCTAAAAAGAACTAGGCCCATCTCCTGCAAGAGTACGGCCATGATTGTTATGATAAATGTAGAGAGGCCCAGTAAGAGGCCCAATCCGTTCAGCATATGCTGAGAGATCACGATGAAGATGATCAGAACCGTGCCCAGAAAGAGCAGGTAGTACTTCGGGAGAACACTTTTCGGCGTAACCTTCGAGCCGGGTTCTAACGCCCGGACCAGCGCTAGGTGTAAAAAGTAAAGGTTCACCACGACCAGTAGTCCACCCGCTGCCACGCCAAGAGTTATTTCCCAGGGAAAAAAGATTAAGGAAAATATGGTAAGCGCTCCCATGACGACCCGGCTCATAGGTTTTATCCTGAACAAGGGCCGGTAACTATCGGTCATTTTGTTTCTCCGACATGATACGGTCAGCCATTTTGGCGATAATATACAAATTCCTGAATCCGGCGATAATGCCGATTACTAAAAAGATTAAGGTAAACCAGGGCTCGGTGTGGAAGACGTAATGGTCCAGAAAATATCCAAAGCCCAGACCGAGAAACGTGGCCAGCACAAGGGAGATTCCCATGGTGCTGACCAGGGCCAAAAGCTTCATAGACTGCTTGGTCCCGCTCCGCATTCCTGCCCTCCGGTGGGACCATGAAGGCCCGGGTTTCCTCCATAGTGATTTTTTTCTTTTTAGACGCGATCAAGAGAATAAAAAAAAGAAAAATTTTATAAATTCTCTTATCGTTCAATTCTCTTACCTGGTGCCTCTATGCCTTCTTTACTGATGAATAAACATCAAATTTAAGGTATTTATAATTTACGAAGCACTCCCTTCATCCACTCGTGCAATCTATCACATAGCCCTAACATATAGCCCCGGTTGAAGTCAACTCCTTTATGCAAATCAACCCCAAGTTCACACCCTGAATTTCAAACAAGATTTTGAAAAACACCCGCCGCCGCGGCCAGGGTCTGTTCAATATCGGTTTCAGTATGAGCGGCTGAAATAAAAGTCGTCTCAAACTGGGACGGGGCCAGGTAGATTCCATGTTCACGTAAGCCCCGGTAAAAACGGGCGAATAGATCCAAGTCAGACTTTGCGGCCGAGGCGTAATCAGTCACCGGACCCGGGTTGAAAAAAAGACAGGACATGGATCCTATCTGGTGGCCGGTCACTGGCAGTCCGACCTTGGCCGCTTCTTCAAGCAGCCCGTCTGACAGGGTCCTGGAAAGTCTCTCGATCCGGGTGTAAATTTCAGGGTCGGATTTCAGGGTCCTGATAACAGCTAGACCGGCGGATACGGCCAGCGGGTTTCCGGATAAGGTGCCAGCCTGGTAGATATCGCCTTCCGGGGCAAGGTGAGACATAATGTCTTTTTTGCCGCCGAGAGCCCCGACCGGCAACCCGCCGCCTATAATTTTTCCCAGGCAGGTCAGATCCGGGTCCAGGTTATAGAGTTCTTGAGCCCCGCCCAGCCCGATTCTGAAACCGGTGATGACTTCGTCCAGGATAAAAAGGGCCCCGTTTTCCCGGGCCAGCTCAGCGCATCCAGGCAGAAAATCCTCCCGGGGCGGGACCAGCCCCATGTTGCCGGCCACCGGTTCGACTATGACAGCGGCGATTTGCCCTTCAAAATTCTGGAAGGCCTCCTTAAGCGGCATAAGATCGTTATAAGGCAAAGAGATAGTCAACCGGGCCAGGTCTTCTGGCACACCGGGGCTGCCGGGAATACCCAGTGTTGCCACGCCTGACCCGGCCGCGACCAGCAGGCTGTCGGCATGGCCATGATAGCAGCCGTCAAACTTGACAATATAGGGCCTGCCTGTAACGCCCCGCGCCAGCCGCACGGCGGTCATGGCCGCCTCGGTGCCTGAATTGACCAGCCTCGCCATTTCCACGGAAGGAAGGCAATCCACCAATAACTCGGCCAGCTTCACTTCGGCCTCGGTCGGCGCCCCGAAACTGGTTCCCTTGGAAGCAGCCTCTTGGAGGGCCTCGGTCACGGCCGGGTAGGCATGCCCCAAAATCAAGGGCCCCCAGGAGCAGACATAGTCTATATAACTCTGTCCATCCGCGTCCCAGATCCTGCTCCCTTGCCCCCTGGTGATGAAAATGGGATCGGTTCCGACCGAACGACAGGCTCGCACCGGACTGTTAACACCGCCGGGGATGACGCGCCGGGCCTCGTTAAGTAGATTTTGAGAATTTACGTACTTCATTCAAAATACCTCATCGAAGTTTTTTTGTGTTCCTCGTGGCTGAAAAGCAATTCATACTCGGCTAATCCGGCGGCTTGAGACATGCGTTCCGCCAGGGCGCGGCATTCTTCCTCCGATCTGCCGTGGATCATGGCATACAGGTTGTACGGCCAGTCTGGCACGCCGGGGCGGTGGTAACAGTGAGTGACTTCCTGAAAAGAGGCCAGGATTTTGCCTGCCTCGTCTACGCGGGACTCCTCAACCTTCCAGGCCACCATGGCGTTGGCCGTGAAACCGGAAAGCTGGTGCCTGAGCGTGGCCCCGAATCTGCGAAGATAACCTTTGTCCTTGAGGGTTCGAATTGTTTCCAAAACCTCTTCTTCCGGCAGGCCGAGTTTTAAGCCCAGTTCCTTAAACGGTCTGGCGCTGCAGCCCAGATCCCCGGACAATTCGTAAATAATGCGCTTCTCCGTGAGGCTGAGGGCCCTGCCTTTTCCTTTTTCCACCGCTCTCTCCTCTCTTCTGTTCAGATTACCAAAAATAGCTTAGCCTCCCCGGCCTGTCAAGATTCCGATGGGCTGTTAGGCCAGCAAGATAAAAATGTCCCCATGCGAGAGGGTGGAATTTTACTGACCAAGGAAGAACGGACAAGGTATCATCATCATACGTATGGTGAAAAATGGTGGGCTGACCTTGAAAGAGGCAAGCGCTAAAATGGGCCTTGGCTGCCGCCAGAGCAAGAGGGTAAAAAAAAGAGGTTCAGGCCAATGCTGCTTTAAGGATAACTTGAAAGGGGGCCGAAGCCCCCTTTAGAGTCTTTAACGGCCCTTCCACTGAGGCGGGCGTTTTTGGACAAAAGCGAGCGGGCCTTCTTTGACGTCTTCGGAATTATACATCTTCTGAACACCCGGCCACTGTGTCTTCATGGCCTCTTCCAATGACATATGAAGACCCATGGTCGTACATTCCTTGCTGGCCCGCAGTGAAAGCGGCGCACCGAGCAGAATTTCATCAATCCACTTATCAACGGTCGCCATCAAGTCAGCCGCGGGAACAACCTCATTCACAATACCGTACCCTGCGGCTTCCTGGGCCGTGATACGCTTGGATGTCATGATCATGCCCATGGCCAGATGATAAGGCATTTGCCGCGGAAGACGATGGACTCCGCCGGCGCCGGGCATTAAGCCGACCCGGTGTTCCGGCAGACCGAAGGTGGCGTTTTCAGCCGCAATGATGATGTCGCAGGCCAGGGCGATCTCGAAACCGCCGCCCAGGGCCAGGCCGTTGACCGCGGCGATAAAGGGCTTGAAGCAGTCAAACCGGGCGGTAATGCCGCCGAATCCGCCCTTGACTCCCTGCATGGCAGCCATCATTTCTTCTCGGGTATGGGTAGATTGATATTTAAGATCATTGCCCGCGGAAAAAGCGCGATCTCCGGCCCCGGTTATAACGCAGATCCACTGGTCATCATCCTCGTGGAATTCATTAAACGCCGTATCCAGTTCCTTGGTGGTTTCCGGGCTGATAGCATTCATAACCTCTGGACGATTAATTGTAACGGTTGTTACGTGTTCCCTTTTCTTCTCTACAAGGATTTGTTCAAAAGCCATAACCTACCTCCTTTATTTTTTGCTGAATGGCATTTGTTTTGCCCGATTTAGAAGGGCGGTCACCCCGTCCCGTAAACCTGATTTCCAACGAGAATATAAGTGAAATTCACCTAGACCTCGCGCTTAGGGCCTTCCTGGCCCGATCGGCTTCCTATTTCTCGGTTCCATTACGATTCCCTCTTAATCGGCTAGCATATTAAGCCTAATAAGGTGGTTTTGTAAACCTTTTATTGTTTTTTTATGAATTGATTTTAGTAACAGGACCTCTGAAAAATAAGTAATTTTGTTAAATTCGCGAAATCTGGCCATGAGTTTGGCTAAAGGACAAAGTTCTTAAGAGGCCTCGCAGCATTGTTAAAGAAGCATTTCGCCTCTGGCCGCCATCCGGGCGGCCAGACGCAAAGCCGCGAGCATGCTCGACGGGTCGGCCCGCCCCTGGCCGGCGATATCATAGGCTGTCCCGTGATCCACGGACGTCCTGATAAAAGGCAGCCCCAGGGTGACGTTGACGCCGTCTCTGAAATGCAGCAGCTTAAGCGGAATCAGGGCCTGGTCGTGGTACATGCAGACCACCGCGTCAAATTCTCCCTGAACAGCCCGGTAAAAAAGGCTGTCAGCCGGAAAAGGTCCCCGGATGTCCAGGTCCTCTTTCCTGGCCAGGCTGACGGCCGGTTCGATAATCTCCTTCTCCTCGTGGCCGAATAAACCTTCTTCGGAAGCGTGAGGGTTCAAGGCCGCCACGGCCAGGCGCGGGCGGGCCAGCCCGAAGTAGCGTTTAAGAGATTCATTGGTTATCCGCGCCGTGGTTACGATCCGTTCGACACTCAGGAGTTGAGGCACATCACGAAAGGCATGATGCGTTGTCACCAGGACTACGCGAAGGCTTTTCCCGGCCAGCATCATAACCACCTCAACGCCTCCGGCCAGGTCGGCCAGCATTTCCGTATGACCCTGGTAATGATGCCCGGCCCTGTTTAAGGACAGCTTGCTGATTGGGGCCGTGACCAGGGCCTGGATCTGCCCTGCCAGGGCCAGTTCGGCTCCTGTTTTTATATATTGCGCCGCGGCAAGCCCGGACTCGCGGCTGGGTCGGCCCGGAACGAGATTCTGAGGTTCGAGGTTCGAAAGCGGCAGCAGGTCAATTGTCCCGAATTCTCCGCAAGGCGCCTGGCCGGGTTCGAGGATATTAATTTTTGTTTTCAGGCCCAGGAGATGGAAAGACCGCTCGA
>CAZVRN010000002.1:0-19452 GCA_964629485.1 uncultured Thermodesulfobacteriota bacterium
GCCTCCGACAACCAAAATGGGAATTTGTAGGCTATCCAATTTCTTGATCAGGGGACGGGCCAGTTTAAGGTAAGAAGCCACGTCAAAATTCTCATCCGGGTCAACCACGTCGATAAGGTGATGGGTGGCCCGCATCTGTTCTTCAGGGCCGGGCTTGGCCGTGCCGATATTCATGTAGCGATATACCTGCATGGAATCGGCGCTGACGATCTCCGCCCCGAACTTTTCAGCCAGATCCAGGGCCAGTTCCGTTTTTCCGACACCGGTCGGCCCGGCCAGGACCACCAGCTTGGGACGATGCTTAGGAGAAGATGCCGCCATTTAGACCCGTTTAAACTTTTTTTCAATTTCCTTCAGATCAAGGTGATAAATGAGGGGACGGCCATGAGGACAATGGGTGGAAATTTCAGCCCGCTCAAGGTCGGCCAGCAGCCGATTCATTTCCTCAAGCGTCAGTTCATCGCCGGCCTTAACCGCGCCGTGGCAGCTGACGGTCTGCATGAAGGCTTCCTCGATCCTTGCCAGGCCGGCGCCAGGATGCAGCATATCCGCCTCGTCAACGATCTCGCCCATGATTTTGTCCGGGTCTTTGCCTGTTAATACAGCCGGCACGGCCCTGAGGACAAAGGTCTGCCCGCCAAAGGGCTCCAGTTCAAAGCCAAACCTTCCCAATTCCTCAATCATGCCTTCAAGAGCCACTGCCTGAGTTGGGGAAACCTCAATAGTCAGCGGCACCAGCAGACGCTGGCTGTCCAGCGGCCCGGAGGCCATGTCGGCCTTGAGGCGTTCAAACAGGATTCGCTCATGAGCCGCATGTTGATCAACGATATAAAGCCCGTCCGCCCCCTGGGCCAGAATATATGTCTTGTAAAGCGCCCCGATAGCTTTTAGGCCCTGCTTTCCAGATCCAGAATCCTCCTCCGGAGGCGAGACAGCCACCGGCGGCGGTTGGTGGTCAAAAGCCGGCCTCGGCCGATCATCTGTTTCGTTCCACGTCAGGGATTCGGCCACAGAGGGCTGAAAAAATGATGAGTCTGTCGAGGGGTAATCCTTTCTCAGCGGCGGGGAAAGAGGGGCCAGGGGATGTTTTTTATTCAAGGCCCGGGTCATGATATTCACGGCCGCCTGCATGACCTGTCCGGGCCGGCGAAAGCGCACTTCCGCCTTGGCCGGATGGACGTTCATGTCCACACCTTGAGGGTCAATGGTTAAAAAAACAATGGCCGCCGGGTATCGCCCGCTCATCAACCGGCCGCGGTAAGCCTCCATGACCGCTCTGGTCAAAAGGCGATCCATTACCGGGCGGCCGTTAACATAAAAGTAAACGGCGCTGGCCCGGCTGCGGTTAACTTCGGGCAGCCCCAGGAAACCGGAAAACGCAAGACCGCATTCAGCACCCTGGAAAGGAATCATCTTCCCGGCCGTCTCCCGGCCCAGAACCCGGGCCACCCTGGCCAAGGGATCCTCACTGGGGCTGGTAGCCAAGACCTCCTGGGAATTATGTTTATAAATCAGCCGCAGTTCCGGTCTGCCGAGGGCATACCGCTGAGCCGTCTCGGCAAGATGGGCGGCCTCAGTCTGAACGCTTTTTAAAAATTTACGCCGAGCCGGGACGTTGAAAAACAAGTCCCGCACTTCGACCGTTGTGCCCCGGTTGCGAGAAGCCTCCTCAACGGCCAGCACCTTTCCGCCGGAAAGGCGGATGCGGCGCCCGAGACCGCTGGAGTCACAAGCGGAAGTGAGGGCCATTCTGGAGACAGCCCCGATACTAGGCAGGGCCTCGCCCCGAAAGCCCAGCGTTTCAATGCGCAGCAGATCGCTGTCTTCAGACAGTTTGCTCGTGGCATGGCGTTCCACGGCCAGCAGCAGGTCATCAGGCGCCATGCCCTGTCCGTCATCGGAAACCATGATCAACCGGCGGCCACCGGCCTGAGTTTCTATTTCAATGCGTTTCGCCCCGGCGTCCAAACTGTTTTCAAGCAGTTCCTTTAAAACAGACGCGGGCCTCTCCACGACCTCGCCGGCGGCGATGCGGTTGATAAGCTGTTCGGAGAGCAGTCTGATCGAAGGCAAAAATCAATCCTTTCTTCAAACTTTTTCAGTCCGCTTCAGGCGGAATGAAGCTGAGGCCATACCTGTGAGACGTCCTTGCGATATGGGGCATATCATGCTGTTGTTTGCGTTACCGGTCAGCAAAAAAATCTCCTGATTTTCGATCAAGTATAGCACAGGCCGTGAAAGCTTGCCAAGACGGCAGGGAAATTCTATAATCAAGCTGCAAGGAGTGCCTTTGCGGGTTCTTTTTGACCTGGGGAAGCGGCCTGTGTCAGGTCAGGGGCGGTTTTTTTGCCTTCTTCCGCCAAGCCCTGGCCCGGCCTCTTTTCCAGGGGAAGCTCACCAAGATATTCTCAGGAGGTTCATCCGTGACCAAAAAGGAAGAGCTCATCCTCAGGGCTACCAAGGAAATTGTCGTCAAATTCATCGAAACCGGCCGCATCTACCCCAGCTCTTTCGAGGAAAACTACAACCTGGTCAATCGGGTGGTCAGAAATTCCGTCCGGGATGAGACGCCGGAGCAGGACTGAAAATTTCCTAGTATTTCACCTCGCGCAGACAAAGCCCGTGAGCCGGTGCGGTTATCCCGGCCAGTGAACGGTCCCTGGCTTCAAGGATTCTTTGAAACTCCTCCGGAGTGATCCGGCTCCGGCCAACCTCCACCAGGGTTCCGACAATCGCCCGGACCATATGGCGCAGGAAGCCGTTTCCCTCCAGAGTAATCCGGACCAGGCCGTCAGGTCCAGCGGCAAGGTTGACCTCAAAGAGGCATCGCACCGTGCTTTCGACCGAACTCCCGGTGGACTGAAAGCTGGCGAAATCATGCTCACCTTCGAGAAACTTGAGAGCCCGCGCCATGGCCTTGAGGTCAAGTTCGGAGGGGATATGCCATGAAAAGCGTCTTTTCATGGCTGAACGAACCGGAGCAAGATACAGGTCATAGTCATAAACCTTGCTCCGGGCGTGATAACGCGCGTGAAAATCAAGGGGGGCTTCTTCCAGAGAGAGAACGGCGATACGGCGGATCAGCAAGGCATTGGCCCCGCGAAGGAGCTCAGCCGGGGTCAGACGGGTCTTGGCCTTGAAGTGCGCCGCTTGGCCCAGGGCATGTACCCCGGCGTCGGTTCGTCCCGCTCCAATAACAGAAACCTTTTGACCGGTCAATTTGAAAAAGACGTCTTCAAGGTGACCCTGCACGGTAGGCCGGTCCGGCTGACGCTGCCAGCCGGCCAGGCCTGTCCCGTCATATTCCAGCTTCAGCTTAAAATTGCGTTCCGAACCGTGTCCCGGTTCAAGGCGCATGAGTTCACCTGTTTTTCAGGGCCTGAGACCCAGTTCGATCAGGCCCGTTTCTTCAGCCAGGCCCAGCATCAGGTTCATGTTGCAGATCGCCTGGCCTGAGGCCCCGCGCGTCAGGTTGTCAATGGCGGAAACCACCTTGACCCGGCGGGTCCTGTGATCGACAAAGACGCCCAAATCGCAAAAGTTCGTGCCGCGCACGTCCAGCGTATGAGGCAGTTCCCCGCTTTTCCGCACCCGCACAAAGACTTCGTCCTTGTAAAAGTCAGTAAAAACATCTGAAAGTTCCTCGCCGGCGAGGTCATTGACCAGGGCGGCATACACCGTGCTCAGAATGCCTCGCGAAAGAGGCACCAGATGAGGCGTAAAACTGATCACAACCGGTCGTTCGGCCAGCAGGCTGATCTCCTGTTCGATTTCCGGCGTGTGCCGATGGCCCGTGACTTTGTAAGCCATTACCCCATCATCAATCTCGCAAAACTGCGAGGTCATGTTCAGGCCGCGTCCGGCCCCGCTGACCCCGGACTTCGAGTCCGCGATGATGCTCTCCGGTTCGATAAGCCTGTTTTTCAAAAGCGGGGCCAGGGCCAAGATGATGCTGGTCGGATAACAGCCGGGGTTTCCGACCAAGCGGGCGGTTTTAATTTCATCCCGGTGAAGTTCAGGCAGTCCGTAGACCGACTCGGACAGAAGATCAGGCGCGTGATGGCGCTCATACCACTGCTCATAGACTGACGGTTCGTTGAAACGGAAATCAGCAGAAAGATCCACCACCTTCCCGCCTCCTGCAAGCAACTGCGGCACAATCTCCATGGCGGTACGGTGAGGGACCGCGGTGAAGAAAAAATCGGCTTTCCCGACGAGCGTTTCAGCCTGGGGGGATACAAAAACCTGCTCATCCAGTTTCCCCAAACGCCCGGCCAAAGCCGGAAAGACGGTTGTAACCTTCTGGCCGGCCAGTTGACGGGAAGTGACGGCCGTGACTTCAACTTCAGGGTGAACAGCTAAAAGTCTGAGCAGCTCAAGACCCGTGTAGCCGCTAGCTCCGACAATTGCCACCTTAACCATTTTCATTCCTCCAAAAAAAAGGGGAAGGCCGGCAGTCGACCTTCCCTGAAAATTAAACTTCCGACTCTTAGCGTTTTGAGTACTGGTAGCGGGCCCGAGCGCCCTTCTGACCGTACTTCTTGCGTTCCTTTTTCCTGGCGTCCCGGGTCAGGAAGCCACCCTTCTTGAGGATCGGCCTGAATTCAGGGTTATAAGCCAAAAGGGCCTTGGCAATACCATGCTTGACGGCTCCGGCCTGCCCAGAGATGCCTCCGCCATGAGCCAATATATAGCAATCAAACTGGCCAAGCGTGCCCGTCAGGGCCAAGGGCTGGTTAACAAGCGCTTTGAGCGTGTCCCGTCGAAAATAATCCGACAGGTCTCGCTTGTTGATTTCGATTTTTCCCTGGCCAGGGGTTAGCCAGACGCGCGCCACGGCTGTCTTTCTCTTGCCCGTGGCGTAGTAACGGTTTTGGACCGTCATAAGATCATTCTCCTAAACTTTTCTTCTATAATTCCAGGGACTCAGGCTGCTGGGCCTGATGCGGGTGATCAGGGCCGGTATATACTTTTAATTTCTTAAATTGACGCTTTCCAAGGCTGTTCTTGGGAAGCATGCCTTTAACGGCATGCCGGAGAATTTCCTCCGGTTTTTTTTCCATTTGCCTGCGAGCCGATATCTGTTTCATACCACCTGGGTAACCGGAATAACGATAATAAAACTTTTTATCCAGTTTACCCCCGGTCAGACGAACCTTCTCCGCATTGACAACAATGATGAAATCTCCCGTGTCAGCATGCGGAGTATAAACAGGTTTATGCTTGCCTCGAAGACGCCGCGCTATTTCCGTGGCTAAACGGCCAAGCACCTTGCCTTCGGCATCAACCACGAACCATTTTTTCTCTGTCTCAAATTCTTTTGCCATAAAAGTACGGCTCATATGTAAGGTTCATCCTTCCAAAACGAAATCAAATGAAGATACCTACCCCCTTATTAAAGTTTTGTCAATATTTTTTTATGCCAGAACGCTTTTTTAATAAAAAAACAGCCTCTTTGGCGAGCAAAACTGCAAGGGTTCTCTTTATTTTTTTATTTTCAAAAAGGGGACACTCAACCCCCTTGCCACCGGCTAGGCCAAGCAAACATCTTCTTAAAATAACTTATCCATTTTATTCTTAAAAATCAATGGTTAAGTAGGGCAAAAAATCATTTTGCGACCCGAATGGCCTTCTGGGGACGCACGCAAACGTAAGCAGGGGGGCCGGCTTATTATTCTTTCCGGCCAGACTGTATGTTCGCTAAAAGCCACCTTAAGGGTTCTTGTGTCAATGACAAATTAAAATGACCGGTTTATGTAGCACATCAATTGACCGATAAATCGAAGGAGCCCATTGGCGAGACACTTGTAACACCTCCGCTCGTTTCATGGATCATCCTCCTAAAAAGATCATCCATAATTCGATCATATCATGTGCTACTGACATTTCTGTATTTTAATCTTGATTTTATTGCCCTGATGAGTAAAATAACCTTCTTAAATTGGTAGCGGGAGCGGGGAGGGTTACAGCAAGACAACGTATTGTCTTCAAAATTAAATTCCTCGGGGAAAGGGTTATTTTTTTGACACCTGGGATCGGCAATATGATTTAATCCGCCTTTTGACTGCGTTTCCTCAACCGGGAGCCATATAGCTGTCAGTTAATAATTCTTATATAAAATCGCCTAGTTGAAAGGTATGCAGAGTTATCTTATTTTGGTGCGTATACCTGGCAGTTAACTTTACCCCATGAAAGAACAAAACTGACTGGTTAAGCCCTGCGTTTAATAAACTGACACCTGGAGTTACATAACCCGGCTGGATAATATGGATTATATAAGAAATTCAATCTGAAAGTGAGAAACTATATTGTGGCGAGCAAACCTTCTTGGCAGTATTATAAAACATTAGCGGACATGTCCCATGTTCGCGCCCTGGCTGAATCGGCCTTCAATACCCGGAGCGCCGGGGGCGGGCCTAAAGTAATTACCGCCTCGGAAGCCTACGAAGCAGCCTGTCAAATGCCATGGGTCACTGTAACCGATCTGCCCATGTATGAAGGGGCCGTAAAAAGCCTGGGGCTCAAGCCCGGGGCCAAGGTCCTTAATGACAACCACGGGGGCACAGTGGGCCGGTCGGCTGAGGCACGTGTTTTTTACAACCGGGTCAGTAAATCCGAGCAAGACGCCCTTGAACTTCTGCTTCGCGAAGCCATTTACAAAATGCAGTGCAATCATGAACTGGTAATCGCTGAAGGGGTTATCGGGACTCATCCGGACATGATGCTGAAAGCGCGTCTTCTGGCTCCCAAAGAAGACGCCATGAACATGTTTAACTGGATGGCCAATTTCCAGCCCCTGCACGCCACCCCTGAGTATGAATCTTCCAAACCGTTAGACATCCCGGACATCCTTTTTGTGGCTTACCCGGAATGGACCTCTGACGACCCGCGGTGGGACAGGGGCTGCGTGGTCGTTGATGAAATACACATGACCATTTTCAACCTCGGGCTCAGGTATTTCGGAGAACGCAAGAAAGGCACCCTGACCATGGCCTGGACCGCCGGAATGAGACTCGGGGCGGTGGCAGCCCACGGCGGCATCAAGGAGATAGACTTCTCGGAATGCCAAGAGTTCAAATCGCGCGGAAAGCAGGTTATAGCCTTTTACGGCCTTTCCGGCTCAGGAAAATCATCCCATACCAATTCCCTGGATAATGAAGGCACCCTGCCTGAAGGATTCAAGAGACGCATCGCCCATGACGACGCCTTTCAAATCGATTACAAGAATAAAAAATGCTACGTCTGGGAACCTTCCCTGTTCGATAAAACCGACTCGCGTGAGCTGGACCATCCCGACTGGCAATACTGCATCTCCACGCAGAACATGCTGACGGTGGAGGTAGACGGAAAGATCCTGCCTTACGGCCGCGACACCAGAAATAACAACGGCCGCGCTATTTTCAGGCGAGAGCTTCTCGGAGAAACCACCAATGTGATCGGTTTTCCCAACTCTCTCGGCTGGCTTATGAAAGACACCACCCTGCCGCCAATCCTTAAAATAAAGAGCCTCGACCTGTCCGTGGCCATGGGCGCGACTCTTATGACCAAACGCACCGCGGCGGAAAATGTGTCTCAGAAGGAGATGGCCGAGCTGGTCTTTATACCGTTTGCCAATCCGTTCCGGGTGTACAAACTCTATCGGGACTGCGAGGGTTATGAGGAGGTTTTTAAATCCGGCTGTGAATGCTATGTCTGGACAGGCGGTGGAGCCGGATTCTGGAAATCCTCGGACGAAGACACCTGGGCCATACCTCTTGAAACCTCTCTGACCCTGCAAACAGCCATTTTGACCGGCGTCCTTGAATGGGAGGATTGGGACCTTATTCCCGGGGCCCAGATTCCGACTAAAGAGACTGTGGACAAAATTCTGCCGGGATATTATAACATGTACAATCCGGCCTCTGTTCAAAACAGGGAAAAATATCTGGCTACAATCAAAAGCCGCTTTAAGCAACGGATCAATTTCCTGAAGGAAAGTGACTTAAAGGAAAGGCCGGAGCTGTTGGAACGCCTGGTGAAAGCGCTGGAAATCAAGGTTTGAACCGAGGCATATAAAAACCGGGATAACGGATAGAACAGAGCTTAAGGAGAAGTTAATGAAACTCAAGGGAAGGGTTGCCTTGATCACCGGAGCGGCCCGGGGTATCGGCCGCGCTCACGCCTTCCGCCTGGCCCGTTTGGGTGCGGATATCGTGGTGAACGACATCAATCTCAAATCCTATGAAGAATTTGACGAGAAAATCACCGCGGAATCCGTGATGGACGAGGTGCGGGCTTTGGGTGTGCGGTGTATCGGGCTGGAAGCTGACGTGGGGAAAAAGGACCAGGCCGAGGCCATGGTTCAGAAGGCCATTGAGCAGTTCGGGCAGGTTGACATCCTGGTCAACAATGCCGGCGGAATAGCGGGCCAGGCGGCTGAAAGTTTTGCTTCCTGGGTATCCGAAGAGGACCTGAGAGCCACTATTGATCGAAATCTGATGGGCACGATCTTCTGCTGCCAGGCAGTGGCAGAACATATGAAATCCCGGAAATGGGGCCGTATTGTCAATACCTCCTCCCAGGCCGGACTTCGCTCCCAGGCCGGAGGTGTTTACGCCTCGTACGGAGCGGCCAAGGCCGGGGTTATCGCCTACACCAGATATCTGGCCCAAGAACTGGGGCCTTATAATATCACGGTAAACTGCCTGGCTCCCGCATATGTGCGCACCGAGCGCCTATGGCGCCAGTCCTTCAACCGGATCAAGGACGTGCGGAAGGAGCTGCAGGTTCCGCTCGGTCGCTTGGCTGAACCGGACGATATTTCCAAGGTCGTGGAGTTTTTCGTGACCGATCTCGGGGATTACGTAACCGGTCAATGTCTCAGCGTCTGCGGCGGAGCGGTCAACTTTTAAGAAGGCGGAGTTCGTAAAGGTCGGCCCGCCTTTGCTTAAGCAGGGGCAGGCGGGCTCGAATATCCTTGATTCTGTCCGGATCAATTTCAGTCACCCCGAAACCTTCGGCCTGACCGAGATTGAGCGTTACCCGGCCGAATGGGTCAACCACCATGGAGCGGCCCCAGGATTGGTAGCTTGAGCCCGGTGCGGCCGTACCGGATACTCCGGCCAGGTAAACGGTGTTTTCAACGGCCCTGGCCCTGAGCGACAATTCCCAGTGAGCCGGACCGGAAACATTGTTAAAGGCGCCGGGCAGGGCCACGAATTCCGCTCCTTGAAGAGCCATAAGACGAAAAATTTCAGGAAATCTAATATCATAACAGACCGCAATCCCCAGACCCATACCCAGAACTTCCGCAACGGTCACCTTCTGTCCGGGCGTGAGCAGGTCGGATTCATGAAAGGACACGCCTCCGGGCAGATCGACGTCAAAGAGGTGAACCTTGCGATGAGCGGCCAGGAGGTTTCCCCGCGTATCCCAAAGCGTGGCCGTGTTGTAAAGACGCCCTGTTTCGTCCCTTTCCGGCAGGGATCCCCCGACGATATTCATGTTCAGTTTGACAGCCCACTCCCTCAAAAACTCACAGGTGCGGCCGTCCGGGATCGGCTCTGCATATTCGGTGAACAGTTCGAGTTCATAAGGGCAGATGAACATTTCCGGCAGAATGGCCAGATCGGCCCCCCTGTCTTTGACCTGCTTTAAAAGCGTCTCAACTTTGGCCAGGTTTTTTAACCGGTCAGGTTCGATTTGGTACTGGATCAGCCCCACTTTGATTTTCCGTTCCATAAAATTTTTCTCAAACTATTTTTTTCGTGTCAAGTTTAACATCAAAAACCGGTAAGAAGAAAAAAATCCTAACTTTTTCTTAAATAAAAACGATAATTAATAAAAAGGCCTCTTTTTAGTGCGGTTTTTCGCATCTTTTGCAAAGGGATGCCAATGTATGTCGCCCGGGCTGTAAGACCTTTATGCTCAAGGATTATGGCCGCGTAAAAGACAATTAACGGACATGATCCGGTGAGCCGGAAGGCTTCTCTGCGCTTGGCCATGTTTTTACAATTGAAAAAAACTACTTATTAAGCTATTAATATTAGGTGACAGTCAAGTTTACAATCATAGTTAGCTGTGTTCGTTTGAATGCATGCGGAGGAAGACAAGAATGGAAAATTATTTTCCCGGTTTTAAAAAATATACTAAAGGCCTCTTATTTATACTCACAGTCTTGAGTCCGTTGTTATTGTCAAACCTGAACCCGGCATGGGCGGCCGAGGAGGCGGACCACGTCTTTACGCTGAAGGAAAGTGTGGCCATTGCCCTTGAGCGAAGTCCGAAACTGCTGTCCGCGGTCGAATCATTGAAAGGGGCTAAATGGAAGAAAAGCGAAGCCGCAAAGAAATTTCTCCCCAAATTCGACCTCACCTATTCCTGGACCAGGCTGGATAAGGCCCCCAAGACATCCACTCTCAGCATCACCCCGCTGGCCACACCGCCATATTGGAGCTTCGGCAGCCAGTCGATCCAGGTCGGCACAAAAGACAACTGGCAGTTGAAGCTGAGCATGACTCAGCCGCTTTTTACCGGTTTCGCCCTAACCTCCGCTCGTGAGCTTAGTAAACTTGGTGTGAATATTGCCGAAATCTCGCTGGACCGGGCCAGGCTGGATTTGGTTCTCGAGGTCAAACAGGCTTATTTCGGCATCCTGCGCGCCCAAAAAGTGGCCGAGGTCGCCATCCAGGCCGTTAAACAGAGAGAAGCGCACTTAAACGTGGCCCGCAATTTCTACGAAGTAGGCATGATTCCCAAAAACAAGGTGCTTGAAGCAGAAGTACTGCTGGCGGAGGCGATTCAGGACAGGACCAAGGCCGAAAACGCCGTCTCACTGGCGAAAGCCGGTTTCAACACCATACTGCGCCGTTCTCTGGAGGCCCGGGTCGAAGTCGAGGACATCCTGATCTATAAACCATTTCCGCATACATTCGAATATTGCCTTAACCGCTCTTTCGAAAAACGCCCGGAAATCAAGGCCGTAACAAAACAAATCCAGATCGGCGAGCAGAATGTTCGCCTGGCCAAAGCGGATTATTACCCCTCTGTTGTACTCCAGGCGAATCATTATTTTAAAGGAGATACCTGGAAAGTAGACGGCAGTCCCTATTTGAAAGACAACACATCCTGGGATGTTTCAACCATACTTACCTGGAATTTATGGTCCTGGGGGCAAACCAAGGACCAAGTTCAATTCAAGCGGACCGAATTGGCCAAGGCGCGCAATACCATGATTCAGATCAAGGACGGTATCGCCCTGGAGGTTAAAAGCAACTACCTCTCCCTGAAGGAGGCCGGAAAAAGGATTTCGGTCGCCCGGAAGGCTGTTGAACAGGCCAAAGAAAATTACCGCATGAGCCGGGAGCGATTTCGGGAGCAGGTAGCTACTTCAACAGAGGTCACTGACGCCGAAACCCTGCTGACCGCGGCTCGGCGGAACTATTACGAGGCCCTGTACAGCTACAACCTGGCCTGGGCCAAGCTGGAACGCGCCATGGGCCTGGGGCGGGACGAGATTTGAAATGCTTAAAAGAGCATCCGGTGCGTTTGAGGAACCACCCGGCTAGATATTAACCTTTCCGGGATAAGGCGAACCGCCCGATTTCGTTTACTGAACCCTCTGTTATGATTCAGTTATATCATCTGACCAAGGTATACAGCGGAAACAAGGTGGCTTTGGATGACGTGTCATTCAAAGTGGCCAAGGGCGAATTCGTCTTTATCGCCGGACCCAGCGGCGCCGGTAAAACCACGCTCATTAAACAAATCATGTGCGAGGAGAAGGCAACCAGGGGACAGATTCTGGTCGATCGTCTCAATCTCCAGCGCATCAAACAGAATAAAATTCCCTATCTGCGTCGAAAAATCGGGGTGGTCTTTCAGGATTTTAAACTGATACCCACGCGAACCGTCTTCCAGAACGTGGCCTTACGTCTGGAGATCCAAGGCGCTAAGCGCAGTTTTATCAATAAAAAAGTTCGGGTCCTCCTCAAGAATATCGGCCTGGACGGCCTGGGCGAGGCTTACCCGTCCCAGCTTTCCGGCGGGGAACAGCAGAGAGTGGCCATAGCGCGAGCCATGATCGGCGATCCCCTGATTCTCCTGGCTGATGAGCCTACCGGCAATCTGGACATTGACCTGAGCCGAAAAATACTAGACCTGCTCCTTCGTATCAATAAGGGAGGCACCACGGTCCTTATGGCCACCCATAACCAGGAAATCCTTCAGGAAACCAACAAACGAATCATTCGCCTGGACCAGGGGCGGCTGGTGGCCTGAAAGGGAGTGCTTTTGACCAAACTAATCTATTTCATTCGGCTTGCCATAAGCAATACATCTCAAAATATTTTCATCAGCGTGGTTTCGCTTGGCACACTTTCCATATCGCTTCTGATTTTAAGCGCCTTTATCCTGTTGTACACAAATATTCACCACATCATTCAAAGTTCAACCAAGAATCTATCCCTCTCGGTCTATCTTTCCGATGACCTCTCCCAGGACGACCTGGACAAATTAAAAAAGCGCCTCCTTAAGCTGCCTCAAACGGCCGGGTTGAGATACATCAGCAAGTCCGAGGCGTTAGCGGACCTCAAAAGCCGCTTCGGGAACCAGGGAATCCTGCTGGAGGGCCTTGAAGAAAACCCGCTGCCCGCTTCATTTGAACTGGAAATAAAGTCGGAATTCAGGTCCCAAACCCCAATCAGAAACCTGATAAAACAAATTAAACGTTTCAAGGGTGTGAGCGATATTGGTTACGCCTGGGATTGGGCAAATAAGCTGACCGGCGTGCTGAATTTTTTAAAGCTCTGCGGCCTCGTTATCGGGGGCCTTTTATTCCTGGCGACCATCTTCATTATTTCCAACACCATCAAGCTGACCGTGTATTCCCGGCAGGAGGAAATTTATATCATGCGGCTCATCGGGGCCACTGAAGGTTTCATCAAGGCGCCGTTCTTTATTGAAGGTTTTTTCCAGGGTCTCGCGGGCGGGCTGCTGGCCCTTGGGGCCCTGTTTCTTATTTTTCACCTTCTCTCTTCGCAGGTGAAACTACCGCTCGGTCTCTCGACGGTTAAGCTGACCTTTCTATCCCCGACCTCAACCTGGGCTTTGGCTGCATCCGGGGGACTGCTGGGAATCCTGGGCAGTTTCATCTCTTTAAGGAGATTCATGCGCGAATGAGAAGCCGGCTGCCCATAATCAAACTCCTGTTCTGGGTGACGCTGGCCGTATTTTTGTTGTGCCTCGGAAATATTTCCCGGGCAGAGGCGGAGCTTACTCAAGACCAACAAAAGCTTAAAGAAGCGAAAGAGACTGAGCGGAAGCTTCTGGATGAATTGGATGAACTGGGAAGAAAGATGGAAAGTGTTGAGCTCAGGATGGCCCGGATTCAAAGTGAAATCACAGCGCTCAAAAAGCGCCTGCCCATTGAAAAAAGGGAGCTCAAGGCACTTAAAAACGCCCAAAACAAGACAAAACACCTGCTCTACCGCAGGCTGAGGGCTATCTACCGCCGCAGGGAAGGCGGAATGATGCAGGTCTTGCTCAACTCGAGCTCTATCCCGGACCTTGTTCACAGGTATCGTTATATGGCGGCCATTATCGCCCATGATGAGGCGATGCTTCGTGAATTTGATCAGCGAGCCCGGGACATCAGGGCCAAAATGGACCTGATCAAGTCCCAGGAGGCGGGCCTGAAACAACTGCTGGCCCAAATCAAAATGAACAGGGAAAAACTCGTTCATCTCCAGAGACAAAAAACATCTTTCTTAATGAAGGTCCACCAGCGCAAGCAGACATACCTGGCCTTAATTCGGGCGCGCGAGGCATCGCGGGAAAAGCTGATCAAAGAGGTCATCATTAAACCGGAGCAAAAAGTTGCCAGAAAGAACTCCGTCCCGGTTTCAATCTCAAAGGCAGACGAGCGGCCGCGCCAATGGCCCGATTTCGCCTCCCGCAAAGGCAGGCTTCCCAGACCGGTGGATGGCCGCATTACTGATCACTTCGGCCGAAACCCCGGATTATTTGGCACCTATACCCAGCGCCAGGGAATCAGTATCCTGGCCCGATCAGGAAGCTCTGTCAGGGCCATCGCAGACGGGGAGGTTCTTTTTGCCAACTGGCTCAAAGGCTATGGAAACGTAATTATTATTAACCATGGGAAGCGGTATTATACCCTCACGGCCGGTATTACCCGAATAAAGCCCAAGGTCGGCCAATGGGTTCACCGGGGAGATTTATTGGGCCTGGTACCTGACGGTGGTAAAAAGGGAAAAAAAGGCATATACTTGGAAATAAGATATCGAGGGAAAGCGCTCGACCCAGGCATTTGGCTGGGTTCGACGCTAGCTGCTCAGACAGAACCCGGGGAGAAAAAAGATGTTCAATAATTCAAAGGTTCGCGTACTTCTGGTAGGGGTTATACTCCTGGGAATCCTTCTCTTTCCTGTCAATGTGACTTGCGGAGAGAATCGGGAAGAGGTTTACGCCAAAATCAAAATCCTCAGCAGAGTCTTGTATGAAATTCAGGAAAGGTATGTGGAGAAAAAAGACGCCAAGGATTTGATAAACGGCGCCATCAGGGGAATGGTCCAGACGCTCGACCCGCATTCATCCTACCTCTCTCCTGAGGAATTCAAGGAACTCCAGATGGAAACCAGAGGCAGTTTTACCGGGGTAGGCACAGAGATTACTCTCAAAAATGGTGTCCTTACTGTCGTGGCACCCATTGATGGCACCCCCGCTTACAGGGCTGGCATCCGCAGCGGAGACTCAATTATCAAAATTGACGGCAAATCCACGAAAGACATGACCTTAAGAGAAGCAGTCAAGCTCATTCGAGGACCAAGAGGCACCAAGGTCGTCTTGACCATAACCCGGAAAAATGAAACCAAACCGATAGACATTACTATCGTCAGGGATGTCATCCCGTTGCGCAGCGTGCGATTCGAAACCCTGGGTAAATATCATGGGTACCTGAGAATCAGCAATTTTCAGGGCAAAACCAGCGCCGAAACCATCAAAGCCTTGAAAAAGCTTCAGTCAGGGCCGGAGCCTTTGCGGGGTTTGATTCTCGACCTCAGAAGCAACCCGGGCGGACTGCTTGACCAGGCGGTCAACGTGGCTGACCTCTTTTTAAAAGACGGCTTAATTGTCTTTACCAAGGGACGCACCGAACAGCAGAACATGAAGTTTAAAGCCCAGAAGTCGGTGCTGGTCGGGAATTACCCCGTTGTCGTCCTGGTTAATGGGGGTTCGGCCAGCGCATCTGAAATACTGGCCGGGGCGCTCCAGGATCACCGGCGCGCACTCATTCTCGGAACCAGGACATTTGGAAAGGCATCCGTGCAAACCATTATTCCGTTCCCGGACGGCTCGGGTCTGCGCCTGACCACGGCCAGGTACTACACGCCTTCAGGGCGATCCATTCAGGCCGAAGGCATAAAACCGGACGTTCTGGTTCCCGGCCGTTACGGAGGGAAAGTAATACGAGAAAAAGATTTAAAGAAGCATCTCAAGGGAGAACATGAAACCACGGGCGAAAAAGCCAACAAGACCGCCGAAATCCAGAAGGAAGAAAAACCTGCTTCAGATAAAAAACCTTTCCCGGAAAAGGAGATGAAACCCTTATCGGAAATGACCCTGAAAGAACGTTTTGAGCTCGACCCCCAGTTGAAAAAGGCTTACGAAATGCTTAAGAACGGAGAGGTGCTCCCTTTCCTCAGGGCGGCTAAATCCACTAAATAATGGCGGCCCGCAAAAAGAGCAAGCCTCAGCCTTCGGCGAGGTCTCAATCTAAAGCCAAAAAAACGGGAAATTCAAAATCCCGTGTGAAATCCAAGGGTAAGGCGGGGAAAAGACCCAAAGCCAGGGCGAAAACAAAGAAAAAGACTTCAGCCTCCCGCCGAAATGATACCCTCTGGGCCCGCATACGCTTTAATCTCCTTTTCCTGGCGCTTGGTGTCGCGGCCGGGGTGCTGGTCGCGGTCCTGATCCTTTATTTTCTCGGGGTTTTCTCAACATCCTTCAAATGGAACCCCCCTTTTAACCTTTCCTCGGAAACGTCCAAATCAAGCCAGTCGAAGTATGCGGCCGCCGGGGGGAAATATGAAGAAAATAACCGGCTGGATCGACATATCAAGATGGTTGATCAAGCCCTTTACCGCGTTCTTGCACTCCACAAGGTCCCGGAAAAAAATATCCATTTTATACAACTGACCAGGAAACGAGTCAAAAAATCGGAATGGAATCATGCCACCATCGCAGTATCCCTTCCCCCGGATGTCCAAACAGACAAACTGATAAAAGATATGCAGGCCGCCGTTAGCAGGCTTTCACTTGACCCGCCTCCGCATATTCTGGTCAGCCGGCAGGATCAAACCACCCGGATGAAGGTGCTTTTTAATGGCCTACTGACTCACACTCTCCTGTTTAAGGTCGCCGCGGCCAAAGCGGCACCCGCCCCTCTTCCGGCTCTGCCCCCGGCAAAACCGCGGCCCAAGGTGGCTATTGTTATTGATGATCTGGGCATGAATAAGGAACATGACAAATGTTTTTTAAGTTTAAACATGCCCCTGGCCATGGCTGTGTTGCCTTTTCAGGTCCATTCCCGGGATGTGGCTCGAGAGGCCCATAAGCGGGGACGGACGGTCATGCTCCACCTGCCCATGGAACCGGCCCAATATCCCCTGGTTCTCCCGGGCGAGGGGGCCCTGCTCATGTCCATGAATCGCGAGGAGATAACGGCCCGCGTGAGGGAAGCAATAAAAGCCGTCCCGTTTATCGCCGGGGTCAACAATCACATGGGTTCACGGTTTACAGAAGACTCCGAGCGCATGGGATGGGTCTTGGAAGAAATCAAAAAACAGGGCCTGTTTTTCCTGGACAGCCGCACCAGCGCCCGCACCCGGGCTTACGCAACTGCCAGGCATCTGGGCGTCAAGACGGCTGAGCGGGCCGTCTTCCTGGACAATGTGCAGGAGACCGAGGCCATCCGTATTCAAATCAAGCGGTTAATCGCGCTGGCCCGCCAGCACGGCCAGGCCGTTGCCATCGGCCATCCTTACCCCATCACTTGTAAAGTGTTGAAAATGGAGTATAATTATCTTAAATCCAATGTGGAGTTGGTTGCGATTACCAGACTGCTAAAGTAAGAGAAAATGATGCCCCATGACAGAGAAGGCCCCGGGCCTGACTCATTAGCTGAAGAATCACCTGCTTTTGAACGACCACAAAGACCAAAATTTTTGACAGAAACAACCTTTGATCAATTCGGTCTGCCAATGGAGGTGCTGGAAGGGATTACAGAAGCCGGGTTCACTCACTGCACCCCGATTCAGGCCCAAGTTCTGCCGGTAGGCCTGGATGGCCGGGACTTAGCCGGCCAGGCCCAAACAGGCACCGGGAAAACCGCCGCCTTTCTCATACCGATCCTGACCCGGCTCCTGGCCCGGGGCAACCGCCCCAACGGCCTGCCTTCGGCTTTAATTATCGCGCCCACCCGTGAACTGGCTCTTCAGATCTATGAAGATGCAAAAATTTTGAGCAAATATACCGAGCTGTCCCAAGCCCTTGTCATCGGAGGGATAGATTACCAGAAACAGGCGGATATCCTGCGCCGGGGGGTGGACATGGTCATTGGCACGCCCGGCCGTATTATTGACTACATCAAACAAGGCATCTTTAAGACGCAAAACATACGCGAGCTGGTCATGGACGAGGCGGACCGTCTGCTTGACATGGGTTTTATCAAGGACCTGCGGTTTATTTTGCGCAAGCTGCCGCCTTATGAAAAACGCCAGTCCATGCTCTTTTCCGCGACGCTTTCCTACCGCATCCTTGAGCTGACTTATGATTACATGAATCTCCCTGAATTCATCTCTGTAACGCCTGATGAAATCGCGGTAGACCGAATCGAACAGACCCTGTTTCACGTCGGTTACGAGGAAAAGCTTTCCCTGCTTCTGGGGCTGCTTAAAAGGGAAGATTGGACCAGGGCGCTCATCTTTGTAAACACCAAGACCGGCGTGGATTGGCTCACGCAGATGCTCAAGGAAAACGGACATCCGGCCGAAGGCATCACCGGCGACCTGTCGCAAAAAAAACGGCTTGAGTTGATGAAAAAATTCAAAGGCGGGCGAATTAAAATTCTGGTGGCCACGGACGTGGCCTCGCGCGGCATCCACGTCGAAGACATCTCTCATGTGATAAATTACGATCTGCCCCAGGACCCCGAGAACTATGTCCACCGCATCGGCAGAACCGCCCGGGTCGGCAAACCCGGCCGCGCCCTGTCCCTGGCCTGCGAAAGATATGTCTTTCACCTGGAAATGATCGAAGAGTATATCGGCTATAAAATTCCCGTGGCCTGGCCCAAGGATGACTGGTTTGAGGAAGTGCGGATTCCTCCGGCTTCGCCAAGAAAATACGGGCGGAAAGTAAGGCCTGGCTCCGCTAAAGCCGGGCCATCATCCACGGGCAGACACCGGGGAAAACCCCAAAGGACAAAATCCGGGAGAAAACGAAGGAACAGGGCCAGGATATCCACCAAACCGGGAGGCATCTTCGGCCTGGCTCCCGGCTTCAGCGAGCCTGCCGCGAAAAAATCGGCCGCAGAAACCGAAGAACCACAGCCGAAAAAACCAAAACGCCGGCGCAGAAAAAAATCATCATCCGGCGCAAAAACAAAATCCCAGCCTGAAAATGAGCAGACCTGATCCTTTGCCTCAGCCAAATCAGAAGGCACTCCTGAAAGAAATCTATGACCGTCTTTTTCGCGCCTTTGGACCGCAGCGCTGGTGGCCGGGCGAAACCGCCTTTGAGGTCATGGTCGGAGCCGTTCTCACTCAGAACACGGCCTGGTCCAACGTGGAAAAGGCCCTGGCCAACATAAAGGCAGAAGGTCTTCTCAAACCCGAGCCCATGGCCGGTCTGCCCAGGAAGAAACTGGCTTCGCTGATTAAACCCGCGGGCTATTATAACATCAAGGCAGACCGGTTGAAGCATCTCCTGGACCTGATCATGAGCCATGGCGGCGGCGATCCGCCCCGCCTGCTTAAAAAACCGCTCAAACAGCTCCGCCGGGACCTCCTGGCGGTCAAAGGGATAGGCCCTGAAACGGCCGATTCAATTCTTCTTTATGCCGCTGGTTATCCCGTCTTTGTCATAGACGCCTATACGCGCCGCGTCCTGGGCCGCCACGGTCTGGCCGGGGTGAGGGATTCCTACGATGAACTCCAGGGCCTTTTTATGGAGAATCTTCCCTGCGACCCGGCCCTGTACAACGAGTACCACGCCTTACTGGTTCATCTCGGCAAGCATTTTTGCAAACCCAAACCGCTCTGCCAAGGCTGTCCCCTGGAGACGCTGGAAGAAAATTTTTCGCCTGACAATGAGTTCAGCTAGAGGATGAAGTTTTGCATAGGTTATCTAATCGCGAACGTCAAGCTCTCCATGAAAAAATTGGACCCTGTCGGT
>CAZVRN010000003.1:0-19003 GCA_964629485.1 uncultured Thermodesulfobacteriota bacterium
CTTCCGCCCTGGCACACCCTGAGCATATTTAATTATTTTGAAAGCCTCGGCGCTGTCTTCACCATTGAAACATCTTACCATCCCCCGGAACCGATAGAGCCGCCCGGGAAGGACGTCCATCCGCTGGAGCGCCTGGCCAGCCGGTTTTTAACCAGAGTCATAAGGGCCCAGGAGAGGGCCCAAAAAGGATGCGGCGACAGCCGGGTGCAGCAAATACTCGAACTCCTGGAGGAATATAAAAACGTGGGCATGATGATGCACCAGGCCCGCTCCTGCCGGGCCATGAGCCTGGGGCAGATTCACTTTAAAAACATGGTCCAGGAACACGTCAAGGTCCCGACCATGTTCATGGAAAGTGATATCGTGGATGTTCGCGATTACTCGGAAGCTCAGACCAAAATGCAGGTCAACGCCTTTATGGACGCTGTCGAAGCTTACGTTCAAAGCATGAATTAATTTTACAGCCCTTAGATCAGGGGTCAAAAGGCGCTGGCCACAGCGCCTTTTTAATTCCGGGCCACTTCGAGACCACCTAAAGACCGCTGCAAAACTTCGTCCTTTACCCTGACTCGTTGTCGCTTTTCGTTTTTAAAAAGCCTCATTCCTGCTTTTTTTGCAACTGGTAGCAGGCAATATACCTTTTCCCGTTTTCATCGAAATTAAAGCATCGCCAGCAGGAAATGCAATCCGCCGGCCGGGTGTCTCCATCCTTCCATCTCTTGATCAGTCCGGGCTCCCTGATCAGCGGCCGGCAGATGGAGATACAGTCGGCCGCGCCTGACTCGATAATTTCCTCCATAACAGGCAGGCTGCGCATGCCGCCGACCAGGCTCAGCGGAAGGCGGACCGCATCGCGAATGACACGGGCTTCAGGCAGGAAGACAGCCTCCTTTTCAGGCTTGGTGACGCCCATGAGCCTCTGCCGGTGGGTCCTGTCCTGAAACCCATTGCTGACCTCGATCAGGCAAATACCCTCTTTTTCGAGAGCCCTCGCCACCTGCACGCCCTCTTCAATGGTCAAACCCGGGCTTTCGGCCAGGTAGTCGCGAACTCCGAGCTTGATCATGACCGGGAAATCCTGGCTGACCTGTTTTTTAATCGCCCGGGCGACTTCAAGAACGAACCTCATCCTGTTTTCGAGGCTGCCGCCCCATTTGTCCTCCCGCCGGTTGCTCCGGGGCGATAGAAACTGGGAAACAAGATAGCCGTGCGCTCCATGGATTTGAACACCGTCAAAGCCTGCCTCCTGGACCCGGCGGGCGGCCTGACCAAAGGCCTCGATAATGCGCTCGATGTCTTCTTCATTCATCTGGCGCGGTTTTCGGCCGTAGTCCGGCGCTTCGGGCAGGTCATCCGCCGCAGAGACCGCCATGTAATCCCCGCCGGTCCTGGCGGTCGTCTCCGACAGAATCCCGCAATGCGCGATCTGCATGGCGATTCGCCCGCCGGCGTCATGGACCGCCTTGGTCATTTCCCGGTATCCCGGGATATGGTCATCATCCTGAATTCCGTTCATATCCGGGAAAGACTGGCCGCTCTTCAGGACGTAAGCGTAACCGGTCATGATAAGTCCCACCTCGTTTTGGGCCAGCGTTTTCATCAGGTCCACGCTGGGCTGACCGATATAGCCGTCCGCGTCGCTCAAGGCGAAATAGGTTGCTGATCTGATAAATCGGTTCCTGATCTCAAGGTTTCCAATCTTAAAGGGTTCTAAGAGCACGGACATAATTGCCTCCTGAATGAATACAGAGTTAAAAATGTGCTTGTCTATAATGATTAATCATTTCAATATCAGTCCTTACGGTCAATGGCGGCTCAATCACAGCTTCCCGGTCCGCATCTTTTCCGCCGCCTGCCGCTCGATCAATTCCCTGAAACTTCTCGGCGGCTCTTGAAAATCAGGCCTCGGCATCAGGGAGAGCGCTTCACCCGGGCAGGTCAATACGCATACGCCGCAGCCGATGCACCGTTCGGTATCAACCACTGCTGTTTCGTCATCTAGGGAGATGGCGTCCATCTGGCAGCGCTCCACGCAATCGCCGCAGGCAATGCACTCTTCTTCATTTATATGAAGCAAATAATTACTCGCCACGGACCTGACAGGCGCGCCCGAGTTTTTTACGTTTCTCAATATTCCGCAGCAGCACGTGCAGCAATTGCAGATAAAATCAATGCGGTCGCGGGTATTGCTGGACGTGGCCACCAGGCCCGCTTCCGCGCTTCGCTTCATGATCTCGCGGGCTTCCTCCCGCGTAATCTCCCGGCCGAAACCGCGGTCTCTCACAAAGTCGGCAAAGGAACCGAACTGCAGGCAAACGTCATCGGGATAATCGCAGCCGCGGCCTAAAAGCCTTTGTTCATGCCTGCAATAGCAGATCGAGGCGGTGATTGTTTCCGCCTTGTCTATGTATTGGCCGGCTTCCTCGTAAGGGAAGACATCCACCCGGGGCGAGACCGTCGTTTCAATGGGGATGACGCGGGCAAAAGAAATTCCTCCCTCATCCTGGCCCGCGTCGCTCTCCTCCCGGGGGGCGTGAAAATATGCGTCAAAAAGGCGGGCAAGCTCTTTGGCGCGCGGCGTAACTTCTCCCTTCATAAACTGAAGCTCGAAGATTCCCGGCACGAGTTGAATGGTTTTATACCACTTTTCATCGCCGCGTTCGCTGCAATAAATAAGACCCTTGTCGGCCATATCGTTCAGGACGGCCGCGACTCTCTCCGGGTCCCGGCCCAGTCGCTCAGCCACTTTGGCCGGAGGCTCAGGGGCAAAAGGCGACAAATTCAAAGTCAACCGGGCCTCCTCCTCGCTGAAAAGGTATTTGAGGAGCGCCTCCAGCTCGGGACAATACCGGCTCCCGTAACCGATCCTGTTAAAGAGCTCCGCCAGTTTTTGATATAATTGTTCTCCCATAATCCTCTCCTTGAATTTTAATTCGAAAAACGAGAAGGCTTTCTTCGCCGATGCGCTGTTTTACCGAAGGACTTAGGGTACCCCAGCCGGGCCGGAGAAGCAAAGAGAAAAATCAAAGGAATCATTCCAGGCTGGACTGACCGAAGGGACAGAGTTTGAGCAAGGGGCAGGCCGAACATTCCGGCTTGCGGGCCTTGCATATTTTTCGGCCGTGCGCAATGACCTGATGGGAAAACTGAACCCACTTTTCGCGGGGGATCTGATTCATCAGGTCGAATTCTATCTTGACTGCGTCTTTCTGGTCGCTGAGCGCCATACGGCTCGCGAACCTTGAAACATGCGTATCCACGACGATGCCTGGGATATGAAAAAATGTGCCCAGGACCACGTTGGCCGTTTTGCGGCCCACCCCGGGCAGCTTGACCAAATCATCGAGACGGTCTGGCACCTGCCCTTTATACTTCTCTTCCAGGGCCCGGCCCAGGGCCTTGATGGACTTGGCCTTGTTTCGGAAAAAACCGGTCGGGCGAATATCCTCCTCCAGTTCAGGCAAAGCCGCTTTGGCATAATCAGCCGCGGTCTGATATTTTTTAAAAAGATCGACCGTGACCTGGTTGACCCGTTCATCTGTACACTGGGCCGACAGAATAGTCGCCACCAGCAGTTGGAGCGCATTCTGATGGTCAAGCGTGCACCAGGCCTCTGGATACTCCTTGTCCAGGGCGCTTAAAATCTTTTTTACCTCGGATTTACTTCTCATGCTTTTTTTCGGCTGTCTTTCAAATTTTTTAAAAACCGGGTCATCTCATGCCGATTAAGGCAATTAAGTATGTCAGAGGCTGTCAGCCAGCCCTTGCGGGCCGCCTGGACCCCGTAACGGACATGAGTCAGCCCCTCGGCGGAATGGGCGTCCGGGCAGATCATCAGCTTCAGCCCCAGGGACTTCGCCCGTTTCATTTCACGCCAATCCAGGTCCAACCGGTGCGGGTTGGCGTTTATTTCAACAGCGGTTCCATTTTCAGCAGCCGCGGCTAAAACGGCAGGCAAATCGACTGCGTAAGGTTCGCGGGCCAACAGGAGTCGGCCGGTGGGATGGCCGAGAATCGTTGTATAGGGGTTCTGGACCGCTCGAATCAATCGGGCGGTCATCTCTTTTTCAGTCAGCTTGAAGGCGGAGTGCACCGAGGCGATGACAAAATCGAACCTGGCCAGGACGTCGTCGGGATAATCCAGGGAACCGTCCGCTAAAATGTCCGATTCAATGCCCCAGAACAATGCAAAGTCAGGATATTGACTCCTGATCTCTTCCACCTCCTCAAACTGATTTTGCAATTCTTCCAGGGACAGGCCGTTGGCATAGGCCGCGCTTCGGCTGTGATCCGTCAGCCCCAGGTATTCATAACCGTGTTTCTGACACCATGACACTGCTTCGGCAATTGACAATCCGCCGTCGCTGTAATTGCTGTGAACATGAAAAATACCTTTCACCTCAGATAAACGAACCAGTTCTGGCAGTCTGCCTTCTTCCGCCGCTTCGATCTCACCCCACCCTTCCCTTAACTCCGGGTCTATCCAGGGGAGATCAAGTTCGGCAAAGACCGCGGCCTCATCAGAAACAGACCTTATCCGCCCGCCCTGATCCGACAGGCCTTCCGGGCCGAGATTCAGCTTTCTTAATTCGGCCCGCTGCCGCATCGAAGCGATATGCTCTCCGCTGCCTGTCAGGTAATACCAGGCGAAAGGAAATTTTTCCCGAGGCGTCAAATGCACTTGGGCGAGCAGTCCCGAATCGAGGCCGAGGCGCAGCCAGGAGGCATCCCGGACCTTAAAAGACTCAACAGATTCAACAACTCCCGAGTCTTTGATAAAGCGGACTACATCCTCCGTAGCCTCTGATTCGGCCACCAGGATAATACTGTTCACCACCTCGTTAAGCCGGCGGAAATCACCGGCCGGCTCCACCCGGTTCACTGCGGGACAGGCTTTCAGAGTGCTTATGAGCTTCAGAGCCGGAGCTTCTGCTTCGCTCCAGAGAAAATAGCCCCGGTATTTTTTCAGGGTTTGAATGCCTTTCAGGACGTTGTCCTGGGTTTTTTTACCAAAACCCTTGAGGGAGATCAGGCGGTTTTCCAGACAGGCGTACTCCAGTTCACCCAGATTATTAACGCCAAGATCTTCATAGAGGATTTTTATTTTTTTTGGCCCCAGGCCCTGAATTCTGAGCAAATCAAAGAGCCCGGGCGGGAAGGATTTTTTTAACCGGTTAAGATATTCAAGGCGGCCCGTGGTGACGAGTTCGGTTATCTTCCCGCTTAAGGCCTTGCCGATGCCCTTCACCTTTTCCAGTTGGCCGCTTTCAGCCAGTTCGGCCGGATCGCCTTCGAGCTGGAGCACGATGCGGGCCGCCTGCTGATAGGCCCTGATTTTATAGGGATTTTCTCCTTTCAGTTCAAGGAGGGTTCCGACCTCTTCCAGAACTTTCGCGATCTCCTTACGCTCCATCCGGCTGAATCTCCCGCGAGAAGGTATATTTGATTATTCTGGGGTCATGCAATGCAGAAACCGGGGGTGACGATACGTGGATGCGTTTCTTTTTCTTTCCGGCGGATTTTTGTTTAAAATTCTCTCTTAATACGCCCTGAAAGCCTTGCGGCCGTTTGAGGGTGAATATAAGCGGCCCTAATATATCCCGGGAAGACGGCAGGCCGGAACCCCTGGCTGCCTGAAGGACCTGGCCCGGGTCCTTAGGCAGGTTCGCTCGGGCTTCAGCCGTCCAACTACTCTTCAAAGACGATTTTATGATTCACCAGGTTAATGGTTTTTATCTTGCCTTTGACGATTTTTTGCTCACCGAAAATACTTACGATCCGGTAACTGTCATCATCCTCGGGTTCGATCAAATCCACGGCTTCGAGCAGCAATTCCTCCTGGCCGTTCTTGAATGTAAATGCAGATGCTTCACACATTTTGTAAAAACTCCTTAATTTTGGAATTGACAATTTCATCCACAAGGTGCGGCAGCGGTTCATCGCTTAGCCCCACTAAAGTGACCCTTTCTCTGGAAAGCGGGAGGAGAATTTTGGGAGCAAGACAGGACATAATGGCCTCTGCCATCCGGGGGGTGACTTCACCCATCATGGCGTGAGCCCAGGTTATGGAGATCGGCCCGATAATAAGATCAGCTCCTATGACCGAACGAATGATAGCGTTTTCCCCGGTTGCGCCTCGGTTGGCCCGGGCCTTCATCATCTGGGATGTGGCGATGGCGTTTGTGCCGAGGGCCAGGATTTCAATGGACTCGCCATATTTTTCTCTCAACCCCTTTATTAAGACCGAGCCGATTCCGCCTCCCTGACCGTCTATAACCAAGATTTGTTTAATCAGTTTTTCCCCTCCCGGCAAGATCATGCGTCGTCATGGAAAATATACCCCGGTTTTCATGGTTTATCAAGATGAAAGCATTTTGGCCGGGTCATTCCCCCCGGCGTCCGGTTATATGGCCTGCTACTGCTTTATGAAAAATACGACATGAAAGCGTCTCCTTAATTAAGGCGGGGATAATTTAACTTCCATTTCCGGGTGGTTTTCATATATCCTGTTTTAAAGACCTCTTAAGAACCTCGTCCTTTAGCTGAACTCATAGTCAGGCATAAATTGGGGCCCTCGAAATATTATATTAATCTGCCCGGGTTAATTTTTCGCCTTTCGCCGTTGCAACAAAATTACCGGTTCTTAAAAGATCCTGTTTTATGAGTAATTTAGGAATTTAAGTCTTGAAATATACGGTCTTTTCTATTTTAATATTCCACCTGAAGCAAAAATGCCGGTCGCGGCTCGTTTGTAGCCGGCAAGGCCATGAGAAAGGAGTAGTTTATGAGAAGCGACGCCATGAAAAAGGGCCTGGAAAAAGCCCCGCACCGTTCCCTGTTCAAGGCCATGGGTTACACGGACAAAGAGATAAACAGGCCTATTATCGGAATTGTTAATTCCGCCAATGAACTTATTCCCGGACATATTCACCTGGATCGCATTGCCGAGGCGGCCAAAGCGGGTGTGCGAATGGCGGGCGGCACGCCCATGGAATTCTCTACTATTGGAGTCTGTGACGGGATTGCCATGAATCACGAAGGGATGAAATACTCCCTGGCAAGCAGGGAACTGATTGCTGACTCTGTCGAGATTATGGCCATGGCTCATCCTTTCGACGGCCTGGTGATTATCCCGAACTGTGATAAAATAGTCCCTGGAATGCTTATGGCCGCTCTCAGGCTCAATATTCCCACGGTCGCTGTTTCGGGCGGCCCCATGCTCGCGGGACTTGCGGAAGGCCGGGCCGTGGACCTGATCACGGTTTTTGAAAGCGTGGGAAAGGTAAAAACCAAAAGCATGACTGAAAAAGAGCTGGCCCGGTTGGAGGAAGAAGCCTGCCCGGGCTGCGGTTCCTGTGCCGGAATGTTCACGGCCAACTCCATGAATTGCCTGACCGAGGCTGTTGGCCTGGGTCTGCCGGGAAACGGAACCATTCCCGCGGTGAATTCGGCGCGTCTCAGGCTGGCCAAGGAGGCCGGATTCGCGATTATGAATCTGGTCAAGAAAAATATCCGGCCGCGTGATATTGCCACTAAAGCGGCCTTCATGAATGCCATTGCCGTGGACATGGCTTTAGGCTGCTCGACCAACACGGTTCTTCACGTGCCAGCCCTGGCCCATGAGGCGGGTATTGAACTGAACCTGGACCTTTTTAACGAGATCAGCACTCGCACTCCGCACCTGGTCAGTCTTTCACCGGGAGGCTCTCATCACCTTCAAGACCTCCATGAGGCCGGCGGCGTGATGGCGGTCATGGCCCAATTGGCCAAAACAGGCCTCATAGACCGCGAGGTCATGACGGTTACCGGTAAAAAACTCAAAGCCAGCCTTAAGGGCGCGCGCGTGAAAAACAGGGCGGTCATCAGGGAGTTGGACTCTCCTTACCACGCCGAAGGCGGGCTGGCCATCCTCAGAGGTAATCTTGCTCCGGACGGCGGCGTGGTAAAGCAGTCAGCCGTGGCGGACGAAATGCTTAAAAACCAGGGCCGGGCCCGGGTTTTTGATTCCGAAGAAGAGGCTACGGAGGCTATCTTGGGGGGTCGGATCAAATCCGGGGATGTGGTCGTCATTCGCTATGAGGGGCCAAAAGGCGGACCTGGCATGAGGGAGATGCTGACGCCAACCAGCAGTATTGTTGGCATGGGCCTGGGATCGTCCGTGGCCTTGATTACGGACGGGCGTTTTTCCGGAGGCACTCAAGGCGCGGCCATCGGCCATATTTCACCTGAAGCCGCCCTGGGGGGTCCTATCGCCTTAGTTGAGGAAGGTGATATTATCAGCATTGACATTCCGAATAAAAAAATCACGCTTGAGATCAGCGAAGAAGAGATGCAAAAACGGCGAAAAAGATGGGTGCCGCCGGAACCCAAGATAAAACACGGGTATGCTTTGCGGTATTCACAAATGGTGACTTCAGGGGCTACCGGAGCTGTTTTCAAAGATAGTATCTGACAGCTCGAAGCGAGGTTTTTCCGTTGAGCTTTGTTTTTGACCAACGGGCCGCGGAACATCAGGAGGCGTGGTTCAACACCAGGGCCGGCCGGGCTGCTTTCAGCCTTCAAAAAGGCCTGGTTTTGCGCCTGCTTAAGCCTCGGCCCCGGGAGCGCATACTGGATGTTGGCTGTGGTACCGGGCTCTACCTCGAACTGTTTCAACAAAATGGGTTAAACGTAACCGGGCTTGAACCCTCCCTGCCTATGCTTAAAAAGGCCAGGGAGCGTTTAGGCCATCGCGCCAGCCTGGTACCGGGCCGGGCCGAGGATCTTCCTTTTGAAGATAATGAATTCGATATTGTGGTTCTTATCACCAGCCTGGAATTTGTCGAGGACCCTGAATCGGCTTTATCTGAAGCGATGCGTGTAGCCCAGGATCGGATTTTCATCGGGGTTTTGAACAGTATTTCGCTGGCCGCTCTGGCCAGAAGGGTGAAGGGGTTTGTGAAAAACTCCAGTGTTTATAATCAAGCGCGATTTTTTTCACTCTGGAAGTTAATGGGAATGTTGAGGCGGCGGACAGACCCTGCCCGCATAAGGTGGGGCAGCGTGCATTTGCTGCCTCCGAGCATAACGCATCGTGTCTTGCCCTTCGAGTCCCTCAAGGTGGTGCAGTCCAATCCTTTTGGCGCATTCCTAGGAATTGCGGCCGATGTGACCTATTCCATTCGAACCAACAATCTGCCTGTCAAGGCGAAATTGAAGCTTAAAGGGCAGCCCATTCCCACACCAACCGCTTATAAACCGGGAGCCCTTACTTCTTCACCTCGAACCAAAAAGCAGGAAAAGAGAATAAAAAATGCGGGAAGCATTGCTTTATGAAACCCTGGAACGCGACAGGGTTCGATGCCATTTATGCGGCCATCGCTGTCTGATCAGGCCGAATGAAAGGGGTATTTGCGGGGTAAGAATCAACCAGGGCGGACGTCTTTTCAGCGAGGTTTACGGCTTGGCCGTATCGGCTAATTCGGACCCGATTGAAAAAAAGCCTCTTTTTCACTTTCTGCCAGGCACCTCTTCGTTCTCCATCGCCACGGTTGGGTGCAATTTTACCTGCAAATTTTGCCAGAATCATGACATTTCCCAGATGCCCAAAGATCAGGGCCGGATTATCGGGCACCAACTGGCACCCTCTGAAATTGTAGCCCAGGCGATAAGCCGGCAGGATGCTTCGATTTCTTACACCTATACGGAACCGACTATCTTTTTTGAGTACGCCCTGGATACCGCCCGGGCCGCCGCAGCCGCAGGCTTAAAAAATGTTTTCGTGACCAACGGTTACATGACTGAAGAGGCCCTGCGCACGATCGGCCCTGACCTGCACGCGGCGAACGTGGACCTTAAGGCCTTTAGGGATGATTTTTATAAGAAACTCTGTCAAGCCCGGCTTGAACCGGTCAAGGAGACGATAGTTCGCATGAAGGAGGCGGGGGTCTGGGTCGAAGTAACCACCTTGATTATCCCGGGGCATAATGACGACGAGGACGAATTGACAAAGCTTGCAGAATGGCTGGCCGGGATCAATCCGGAAATTCCATGGCATATCAGCCGCTTTCACCCGACATACCAATTATTGGACACAGGCCCCACTCCAACCGCGGTCATTCACCGGGCCCGCGAGATCGGCCTTAAGGCCGGGTTGCATTATGTTTATTCGGGGAATGTCTGGGGTGATGAGGGAGAAAAGACTTACTGCCATAAATGCCACCGGCTTTTAATTGATCGAACAGGTTTTTCTATCACGGCCAACTATCTTCACGAGGGGTCTTGTCCCAGTTGCGGGACTCCGATGGCGGGCGTTGGATTCTAATTTTGACTGAAAAAAAAGAGAAAGACCCCAGGTTAGGACACCGGCAGAGGCTCAGGAATAAATTTCGCCGATACGGGCTGGAAAAATTCACGCATGAGGAAGTAATAGAACTCCTGCTTACCTTTGGCACGCCCCGAAAAGACTGCAAACAGACCGCCCGGAACCTGCTTAAAAAATTCGGCTCCATTCAAGCCATATTTGACGCCGATTTCTCTGATCTGACCGCGGTCAAAGATATTGGCCCCAATAATCCCATCGCTATAAAATTTATTGCCGCGGTGGCCGGAACTTATCTTAAGCGCAGCCTTATCGGCCGTGATTACCTGTCTTCCTCCAAAAAGGTATACCAGTATCTTCATTATGACCTGGAAATTTTGCCCAAGGAAGTTTTTAAAGTTATCTATCTGGACAGTGCGAACGGGGTGATCGGAATCGAGGACCTCAGCCGGGGAACCGTTGACTCGGCCGATGTCCATCCCCGGGAGCTTATAGAACGGGCCCTGACTCAAAATGCCGCCGGGCTCGTATTCGCGCACAACCACCCCTCTGGCAACGTCAGGCCGTCCCCCAATGACTTTCGTCTGACGCGCCAGCTCGTTCATGCGGCCCGCTTAGTTGAAATAAGCGTTATTGATCACATTATCATCGGCCGGGGCGGTAAATATTTCAGCTTCCGGGATCAGGGGCATCTGGCCAGGTATGAAACAGAATTCAAACAGTTTTACTACGCGCGGGACTAAAGAGCATAAAAGAAAAATTTCTTCGGATCATTTTTAAATCAGACCTCTTAAGAACCAGTAATTTTGTTGAAATCACGGACGATAAGTTCGGCTGAAGGACGAAGTTCTTAAGAGGTCTTTTAATATATTAACCTTGCATTAAACACGATAAATTTTTATAATTATCTCGATAAAGAGTAAAGAGGAGGTCTGTAGCAGCCCATATTTACTTCAATTTTGCTGTCTAGTCCTTATTAAATAAAAAGGGTATGACCGTGATTTGTTTTTTACTAAAATCACGCCCTGAAACTCTAAGTTTTCGAGCTAAAACCTTATGAACGCCGATAATGAAAAGCTGCAGCGGTTGATCATTGAAAGCCGCAATAAATTCCGAACACTGGTAGATGGAATTGATGATGAAATTTTTTCCATCGACAAAGATTTTAGGATCACTTCAGTAAACCAATCTCTGGCCAGGGCTTTGAATCAGCATCCGAAAACGGTCGTGGGACAAACCTGCTACGAAGCAATCTACAAATATAAAAATCCATGCGCGCAAGCTGGAGAACCCTGTCCGGCTCAGGCTGCCAAACGTTCGGCCCGCATTGAAACCATCTTGAAAACGGTCGAGGAAGATAAAAAGCCGGTGCGTTACCTCGAAATAAGGGCCATGCCTCTTTTTGATGACCAAAAAGAAATCAAGGGAGTGATCTTAGTTCGGCGCGACGTTACCATTCAAAAAGAGGCGGAAAAACAGATCAAGGAATACAATAAACGTCTCCAGGAGGAGGTAAAAAGACAGACTGCTGAACTCGAACAGACCAACAGGCAGTTGATCATACAGCGTAACGAGCTTGAAAAGGCGAACAAAGAGCTAAAAGAGCTTGAACAGATCAAAAGCGATCTTACAAATATGGTTATCCACGACCTCAAGGGACCCTTAGCCGAAATCGTGGCTAACCTGGAAATGATCAAGTACGAAGCCTTGTCTGATTTTCAACAGGAAGTCCTGCAATCCGCCATCCTTGGCAGTGACGAAATGTCCCGCATGATCGCTAATCTTCTTGTTATCAGCCGGATGGAAGAGAAAAAGATGCAGTTTGATATTTCCACCTTCGAACCCAGAAAGCTGATCGAAGACATAGTGGCGCGATATCGTCCGCTGGCTAAAATGAAAAATATTACCATTTCTACAAATATTCCAGCCGAACTGCCTTTGATTGAGTCGGACTCACTGCTGCTTGAACGTATCTTGATAAATCTCATAACAAACGCCATCGAACATACCAGGGAAACCGGGCACATCATGGTAAGGGCCGAAACCGGGCAAGGTGAATTTCACTGTGAAATCCAGGATGACGGACGCGGAATACCCGAGGAACTGCTTGACAAAATATTTGATAAATTTTCCCAGGGGCGGGAAGGTGTCCCGAAAACCGGCTCGGGCCTGGGACTGACATTCTGTAAAATGGCTGTCGAAGCACTCGGCGGACGAATCTCAGTTAAAAGTAAAGCAGGCGAAGGCACGACTTTTTATTTCTCTCTACCCTTGGAAAAATCCAGCTCCGAGTAAATTATTCAAGGAAACGGCCATGTCCGAACTGGACAATTTAATTAACGATCGAAAAAAGTTCAAGATACTGATTATCGATGACAAGCCGGTCATGCGGAAGACTATCCGCAACATGCTGAGGGTGCTGGGGCTCAACGCCTGTTACGAGGCTGAAGACGGGGAACAGGGATTAGCCAAGCTTCGGGCCGAAAAGTTTAGTTTTATTATCTGCGATTGGAATATGCCGCGAATGAGCGGTTACGATCTCCTTCTTAAAATACGGCGTGACGCCCGTCTTAAGCACCTGCCTTTTTTGATGGTCACCGCGGAAGTTGAAGAAAGCACGGTTGCCTTGGCTATCGAGTCCGGAGTGGACGGCTACATTATCAAACCTTTTGTGCCCGCCGTTCTTGAAGAAAAAATTGTTGAAATACTGAGTAAAAGACTCGAACCGAGCGAAGTGGACATACAGTTGCACCTCGCAGAAACTCTTGTGAAGGCCAAACGTTTTGAGGATGCCCACAAGGAACTGGACAAGGCTGACAAGATCGCACCGCACAGTCCCAAGGTTCATTATGCCCGGGGGTTGGTCTACGAAAAAGAAGGGAAGATGGACCAGGCGGAAAAGTCTTACAATAAAGCCCGCGAAATGGGACCCAGGTTTGTCAAAGCCCGGGAAAAGCTGGCTGAACTGTATAAGAAGACAGGCCAGACGCGTAAGCTGGTTGAAGTCCTCAAGGAGGCTGTGCAGATCAGCCCGAAAAACGCAAACCGCCAGACTGAACTGGGGAAAGCCTTATTAAACATCGGCCGGGTCCAAGAGGCCAAGAGAGCCTTTAACCAAGCCCTGGAAGTCGAGCCGGACAGCTCGTATCTGAAAACAAAAATCGGCGAAGCCTTTCTGGCTAAAGGGTTGCCGCAGGAGGCGGAAAATGCCTTTAAAGCGGCCATAAAATCCAACCCGGACGAGGTATATACCTATAATCGCCTTGGTATTGCTTTTCGGCGTCAGAAGAAATACCAGGAAGCGATTGAGAACTACAAAAGAGCCTTGGAAATTCAGCCTGATGAAGAGCACCTGCTTTACAATCTTGCGCGGGCCTATCTGGATGCCGGGCAGGACAAGGAAGCGCTTGCCGCTGTTAAGAAGGCCCTTGAAATCAAACCGCAGTTCGCGGAAGCGCAGGAGCTTCTGGCTAAGATCAAGAAGTGATAAATCCTGCCGCCCGATGAATATTTAAAGAAAACAAAGACCATTCTACGTCTATAATCATACTCACATGGAAAATTACCAGAAAGAATTCGCCCGCGTACTAGCCGATTCAGGGGCCCTGTTTTTTGATCGCAATTTGAGGTTGAAGGACGGACGGCCCACGCCTTACTTCGTCAACATGGGGCTCTTTCGCACCGGCCGGCTTTCTTTCACCCTGGGCTCTTTTATGGCCCAGATGATGATTTCCCGCAATCTTGTTGAAAAGACGGATATCCTGGTAGGACCCTCCTATAAAGGCAGCGCTATTGCTGTGGCCACGGCCCTGGCCCTTTGGGTCTCACACCGGCGTGATGTCCTGTTTGAATATGACCGCAAGGAAGCCAAGGCACATGGCGAGGCCACAGCCCGAAAAAGCATGTTTGTTACCAACGCCCTTTATCCGGGGGCTCGGATATTTATCCTGGATGATGTCGGGACGACTATGCGGACCAAGTACGATTTGCTTGGCCTGCTCAAGGAAGAATCGTCATTACGGGGACTTGACCTCTCTGTAACCGGGATTGGCTTGGCTGTGGACCGGGAGCAGACCACGGCGGTGATTGATTCCCGGGGCCGTGTCAGGGAGGGAGTCAAGGGGGAAGACGCTATCGAAAAATTTACAGCCGAAACCGGGCTTCCAGTGTATTTCCTGGCCGGTATTCGCGACATTATTCATTTTTTGGCGGAAGAAAAAATTCCGGTCTCCCAGAACGGGGTAAAACGCGCTCTGGATTCCGCCGTTCTGGAAGAGTTTCAGGCCTACATGGATACATACGGGGTCCCGCCCCGCTGAAGCCCGGGTTTTTCAATTATTAATTGTTCTGGCTAATCTCTCCACCCACGATTCACACAAGATAATCGGTTTTTAAGAGACATTTTCAGGGAATATTAAAGAACATTTATGGCAAAAATGAAAACCAGGCAGATTTCGATGACCCAGGTGATAAAACAGGCGAACTGTTGGCCTGGAGACAGCTCTTCTATCTCGTAAATCCGATTGGCTTTTTCCATTACTTCAAGCGCGTTATATGCCATGATTTCCTCCTCACTCCTTATCTCCACTCATAATTTTACCCGAATCTCTTTCCAAGAGCAAGAAAAAGAATAAATCGGTTTCTAAAAATACTTCACGAGCCCGCCTTGTTACTAACAAGTGAAATGTCCGATTTATATTATCATTATTGTCTGGGCCGTCCGGCTAAAGGATGAAGTTTTTTCGTTCCAAGATTCTGCCCTGGAATGGGTAAAACAACTTAATTTGTATAACACCTCCTTGAAAAAGTGGACATTTCATGTGCTGATTACGCCGATAATATATGTACTGGCCAGGCTCTCTGCGTAAACATCTTGACAGGCGTAACGCCGGAAACTATAATTCGTTAATTGGCGAACTATGGAAGTGCTAATGTTTGATTTCCTGACCATAACCAAGGCCCTGGCCGACGAGAATAGAGTCCGCGCTCTATTCGCCCTGAAGGGGCGTGAACTGTGCTCGTGCCAGATTGTCGAGCTTCTCGGGTTAGCCCCCTCCACGGTTTCCAAACATATGGCCATCCTCAGGCAGGCGCGCCTGGTAACAGGGCGCAAGCAGGGGCGCTGGATGTATTACCGCCTTCCGGGCGACGAAGCCCCGGCGGCCGTGCGCGAGGCCTTGTCATGGTGCTTCAGTTGCCTTTCGAAGGCAGATGAAATCAAGCAGGATGCTGCCCGGTTGAAAGAAATCCTGAAGATTGACCCGGAGGTCCTGTGCCAGGCAAAGAGATTGAAAAAATGAAGATACTCTTCCTCTGCTCCGGGAATTCATGCCGCAGCCAGATGGCCGAAGCATGGACCAGGCATTTAAAAGGGGAACAAATCGAAGCATATTCCGCCGGGGTCAATGCCGGGGGGCTGGATCCGAGAGCAGTGAAGGCCATGGCTGAGGCTGGTGTTGATATTTCAGGTCAAAAGTCCAAGCTAGTTGACGATCTGCCCGAAACAGACTTTGATTACGTTATCACGTTGTGCGATCAGGCCCGCGAGACCTGTCCTTTCTTTCCGGCTAAATTCAAGGTCTTACACCGGACGTTCGATGACCCCCCGGCCCTGGCCGCCGGAGCCGGGGACGAGGAAGAGGCCATGAGGCACTACCGGCGAGTCAGGAACGAAATAAAGAGCTTTATCGAGAATATGCCGAATAACTTGAAACAGGAATAACTTATGGACATTCTTCAAGTCAAACACCTGTCATTTTTGGACCGATTTCTGACGCTTTGGATTTTCCTGGCCATGTTTGCGGGCGTAATGGGGGGATATCTCTTCCCCGGCGTCCGCGGGGCCATTAACTATTTTCAGGTCGGCACGACCAATATCCCAATCGCCATCGGACTGATTTTGATGATGTATCCGCCGCTGGCCAAGGTTAAATATGAGAAACTGGGTCAGGTTTTCCGGAATTACAGGGTGCTGGCCCTTTCGCTCATCCAGAACTGGATCATCGGCCCCATCCTGATGTTTCTGCTGGCCGTGGCTTTCCTGTCCGGGCACCATGAATACATGGTCGGCCTGATCATGATCGGCCTGGCCCGCTGTATCGCCATGGTCATCGTCTGGAACGATCTGGCCGCCGGAGACCGGGAATACTGCGCCGGGCTGGTGGCCTTCAATTCGGTTTTTCAGGTGCTGTTCTATTCGATCTACGCCTACATTTTTATCACGGTTCTGCCTGGCCTGCTCGGGCTGCAAAGTATGGCCGTGAACATCTCCATCGGTCAGATCGCCGAGAGCGTCTTCATTTATCTGGGTATCCCGTTCATGGGCGGGATTGTTTCCAGGATCGTCGGCCTGAAGATCATGGGCGCTGAATGGTATGAACAGAAATTCATTCCCAAAATCAGTCCGATTACCCTGATGGCCCTGCTTTTCACCATTTTGGTCATGTTTTCGCTCAAGGGCGAATATATTGTTCAGTTGCCGCTGGACGTGATCCGGGTGGCCGTGCCTTTGTGCATCTACTTTTTGGCCATGTTCTTTATATCGTTTTACCTGTCCATGAAAGCCGGGGCGACCTATGAGCAATCCACGACTTTGAGTTTCACCGCCGCCTCCAACAACTTCGAACTGGCTATCGCCGTTTCCGTGGCCGTATTCGGAATTGATTCCGGCCAGGCCTTTGCCGCGGTTATTGGCCCGCTGGTTGAGGTGCCGGTTTTGATCAGTTTGGTGAACGTGGCTCTCTGGTTTAAACGGAAGTACTTCCCCTATGCCGTTGAAACGCCGACCGGGGTCTGTCACATGACCTGCGAACCATGAAAAAATTATTCGGCGGGGTAAAGGGAGAGGAAAGGAATGAAGGTCGTCAAAAGGCGGCTTTCGGGGCAAGCGTGTTTCAGGTATTTTTATCGGCCGGCCGGGTATCTTTTTTGTGGTAAAATCCTTTGCAAGCGGATAATATGCCAACCAGGCACTAATGGATAATATACTGGCCAGGCTAAAAGGGAATGGTTATGAACAGTAAAATCAGCCTCTTTTCAATTTCATTGTTATTGCTGATGCTTGTCCCGCTTGCGGCTTACGCCGGGCCGAAAGTATACATGCCCCGGACCTTGATTAAACTTGAAAAGCCTGTTTTTCAGGGCGTGCCCATCGAAGGTGTTTTCGAGGTGGACAACAATGGAGACAGCCCTCTGATCATCCAGAAAGTCAAACCGGGGTGAGGCTGCGCGGTCAGCGCGTATGACCGCGTCATTCCGCCCGGGGGGCGGGGAAAAATCGTTTTAAAGGTCAGCACCACCGCCTACAGGGGACCTATTCATAAATCAGCCGTGGTTTATACCAACGATCCTGATCGAGCGAAATTTTCTATCGGGATAAAAGCAGTTGTCCAAGTCATCTTTTCCGGTTCTCCCAAGGAACGGTTTATCATTTTCACGACCGTGGGCAAGCCGGCCGGCCAGACCATCACCCTGACAAACACTCTTCCCGAACCCATCAAGATAATCCGGATAAGCCATAACCTGGGAGACGCCGTCCAGGTCAAAATCAGACCCGTCATCAGCGGGCGATCCTACCAGGTTACCGTGCATACCGAGGCGGCCGAGGTTTTAAGGAAAGCGGGTTATGTCCGGCTGACGCTGAGCGGAGCGCCCGCTCCAGAGTACTTGATAAATGCCTATGTTTTTGTGAGAAAGACCAAAAAAATATTCCGGGAGCCTTCCTCCAAAAAAGAATAAAAATTCAAGGCGGCGCGTCACATGCTTTCCCATAAACAGGGGACTATTGCGGCCTGCAAAAGACCCCTCTATCCCGATAAAAACCCCTAAAGACCTCTTAAGAACTTTGTCCGTTAGCCGGCAACCGGCGCATAAACAAAACCGGCCCTCATGAAAAAACAGCTTGACCGCGCTAGCCGTTTGTAAATAGAATCCGGTGGGTTTCCTTCCGGGGGTGTTTTAGCCTGGTGAATATCATCAACGATGAAACTTAAAGGAATTTTTGGATGACGCCTGAGTACGGCAAGCAAAAGAAGAAACCATTTTATGGAATCTGGATTGTAGCGGGAGGTTTTGTTCTCCTCTTTCTTTTCGCCGGGGCCGGCTTTTATTCATTCAGTATCTTTATTGAACCGCTTGAGGAAACTTTTGGATGGAGCAGGGCGCAAATATCTTTAACCATGTCCATCTACATGATTATCCAGGGGATAATCGCTCCCCTGATAGGGTATCTGACCGAAAGATTCGGTCCCCAAAAAGTCATGACTATTTCTGCTTTGGGGTCCGGCGCCTCTTTTGTCCTGGTCAGCTTCACCCAGACCCTCTGGTATTTTTACGCGGGTTACGCGCTATTATCAATTACGACCGCTGGCATCGGTTTTATACCGGTCAGCAGTTTGCTGGCCCGGTGGTTTGTGCGGCGACGCGGCACGGCCATCGGCGCCGCCATGGTGGGGATAGCCGCGGGCGGCCTTATCGTAACGCCCTTTGTCGGTCTGCTGAACATTCACTTCAGTTGGAGGTTTTCCTTTGTCTTTTTGGGGCTGCTGACCTGGGTGCTTTCCCTGCCCATCACCTTCTTTGTAATGAAAGGCAGCCCGGCTGAAAAAGGTCTTCTGCCAGACGGTGACGCCCCGCAAAGTCCCGGCGTTCCGGTCGCCTCACCAGAAGGCGAAGCTGCCTCGCTGGACGGGCCGGGGCAAGGCT
>CAZVRN010000004.1:0-18852 GCA_964629485.1 uncultured Thermodesulfobacteriota bacterium
TTTCAAGGAGTGAAAATGAAATGATGGTATCTCGAAGGTCAAATGTACGCATACGGCTCATCCAAATTGTTTTCACTCATCCAGCAGGGGCAATTATGATGCCAGGGTTTCGGGTCCGGGAGAGCCGGGTCTGGTTTCCTGATATATCTATGTGATTTTACAGAGTATTCAGGTAAACAGAGTATGAATTTCAGGGGTGGGATTTATTTAAATTAAGTTTTTTTTCATAATTTAGTTGCGCTGGTCCCCTCAAAGTGTTAAGTTATTTAACAAGTAATATGTTAAGAAAATGAACGAATATGAACATGCATGATCAGGACCTAAACGGATATTGGAAAACAGTTGTCGACACGATCCAGGATGGTGTAATGATTGTTGACACCGGCGGGACCATTGTTTCAGTCAACAGCGCTTTTGAGTCAATTACCGGTTATTCAGCCCAGGATATTCTGGGGGAGTCCTGCTTGGTCTTAAGGTGCAATGTTTGTGAAGTTGCCCGTGAAAAAGACGGCCCTTATTTTTGTCTTCTGTTCAAACAAGGCAAGCTTAAGAGGAAAAAATGCGTTTTAGCCTGCAAGGGAGGAGACTATATCCATGTCTTGAAAAACGCTACTGTCCTGAAAGACAGCGAGGGAAACGTTACGGGCGCCGTTGAAACCGTGACAGACATCACCGACCTGATAAAGAAGGAAACCCAGATTGAAACCCTCAGGCGGGAGTTGCGGGCGGAGGATCGTTTTCACGGCATAATCGGCGCATCCGCTCCCATGCAGAAGGTATTCGATTTGATTTCAAACGCGGCCCAGTCGGACGCGTCCGTGATCATATATGGTGAAAGCGGAACGGGTAAAGAGCTGGTGGCCAGGGCCATTCATGAACGCGGGGCTCGCCGCAATAATCCCTTTATCAAGGTCAGTTGTGCGGCCTTGAGTGAATCCGTGCTGGAGAGCGAATTATTCGGCCATGTGAAAGGGGCCTTCACCGGGGCGCACAGTGACCGTGAAGGGCGCTTTGAAGCTGCTCACGGCGGTGACATCTTTTTGGATGAAATCGGCGAGATCCCGCTTGCCATCCAGGTAAAACTACTGGGCGTGCTCGAAGACAAGGTGGTGGAACGCGTTGGTTCCAACCGTTCCATCCAGGTGGATGTCAGGATTATATCGGCCACCAACAGGGATTTGCGGCAGCTTGTGTCTGAAGGCAAGTTCAGAGAGGACCTTTTTTACCGGATCAATGTTATCCCCATATGGGTACCGCCGCTGAGAGACAGAATAACCGATATCCCGCTTTTGGCCGAGACGTTTTTCCGGAGAATCCAGCTCAAAAGCGACAAGAAAATAGAGCGGATTTCCAAGGAGGCCATGGAAGTGCTGATGGCCTATCACTGGCCGGGCAATGTGCGGGAACTCAAAAGCGTCTTTGAGTATGCTTTTGTGTCCTGCCAGGGACCCGTTATTGAACCGGAATATCTCCCGCCCGCGCTTTCAGGCCGCCGAGACAGCCCAATGGCGACGACCGTCCCGGAAGGGCTCCAGAGCCTGGATGAAATCAAGAAGCGCCGCTTGGTGAACGCACTGCGAAAAACAGGCGGCAACCAGTCCCGGGCGGCCAGGATACTGGGTATTTCCCGAACCAGCGTCTGGAACCAGATGAAACGCTTCGAGATAACCCCCGCAGATATTGTCGGCTCAAATTAAAAAAGAAACCGTCTATATTTCAGTTTAGATTTAAAGCGGTTACTTCGTCTACATGCTGCGCCGGTACTGGCCGCCGACTTCGTAGAGGGCCTTTGTGATCTGTCCCAGGGAACAGGAACGAACCGTACTCATGAGTTCGGCAAATATGTTTCCCCCGGAAAGGACCGTTTTTTTGAGCCGTTCCAAGGCGGCCGGTGCTTCCTCTTTATGGCGGGCCTTAAAGGCGTTCAGCCGCTTGAGCTGACCGGCTTTTTCGGCCTCAGTGGCCCGGGCCAGTTCAAGCGCGGCTGCTTCCGACTCCATATCTGCCCGCGGGTTCAAAAAAGTATTGACCCCGATAATGGGCAGTTCGCCGCTCATTTTTTTGGACTCATAATAAAGGGACTCCTCCTGGATCCGGGAACGCTGATACCCGGTTTCCATGGCTCCCAGGACCCCGCCGCGCTCGGAGATGCGGTCAAACTCTTTAAGGACCGCTTCCTCCACCAGCCGGGTCAGCTCCTCGATGATAAACGCGCCCTGGGTCGGGTTTTCATTTTTAGACAGGCCGAATTCCCGGTTGATGATCATCTGGATGGCCAGGGCCCGGCGCACCGAATCCTCGGTAGGCGTGGTCACGGCTTCATCATAGGAGTTGGTATGCAGGGAGTTGCAGTTGTCATAAAGAGCGGTCAGGGCCTGAAGCGTGGTCCGAATATCGTTGAATTGAATCTCCCGGGAATGGAGCGAACGGCCGCTGGTCTGGATGTGGGCCTTGAGTTTCTGGGACCGTTCGCCGGCCCCGTACCGGTCCCGCATGGCAATGGCCCATATTCGGCGGGCCACGCGGTTAATGACGCTGTATTCAGGGTCCATGCCATTGGAAAAAAAGAAGGACAGGTTGGGCGCGAAATCATCGATCTTCATCCCGCGTGAGAGAAAGTATTCCACGTAGGAAAACCCGTTGGCCAGGGTCAGGGCGCACTGGGTAATCGGGTTGGCCCCGGCCTCGGCGATGTGGTACCCCGAGATGGAAACCGAATAGAAGTTTCGAATATCATTCTCAATGAAATAGACCTGCACGTCTCCCATCATCTTGAGAGCGAACTCGATGGAAAAGATGCAGGTGTTCTGCCCCTGGTCTTCTTTCAGGATGTCGGCCTGAACCGTGCCTCGAATATTTTGGAGGGTTTGCGACCTGATCCTTTGCTCCTCTTCCGGGTCGGGCTCGCGGCCGTTTTCGGCCCTGAACCTGTCCGCCTGCTGGTCTATGGCCGCATTGAAGAACATGGCCAGCATGATCGGCGCCGGGCCGTTGATGGTCATGGAGACACTGGTGTTCGGGGCGAGAAGGTCAAAGTCCTGGTAAAGGACCTTGATGTCGTCCAGGGTGCAGACCGAGACGCCCGAGGTGCCCACCTTTCCATATATATCGGGACGCTGGTCCGGGTCCTGGCCGTACAGGGTCACCGAATCAAAGGCCGTGGAAAGCCGTTTGGCCGGCGAACCTTCCGAGAGATACTTAAACCGCCGGTTGGTCCGGGCGGGGTCACCTTCCCCGGCAAACATCCGCGTAGGCTGCTCATCGAGGCGTTTGAACGGAAAAACACCGGCTGTGTAGGGAAACCGGCCGGGCACGTTCTCCAAAAGAAGCCATTTCAGAAGATCGCCGGGATTGCGGAAGGAAGGCAGGCAGACGCGGGGAATCCTGGTTCCGGCCAGGCTTTCATGATAAAGCGGCGTTCGATATTCCTGTTCCCGGACACTGTAAACAAATTCATCGGCCCCATAGCGCTCTTTCAAACTCTCGTACTCTTCAAGGAGATCCCGGCAATGCTGATCAAGCTGTTTTTTACAGCGCAGCCGTCTTTCGGCAAGGGCTTCGGCCAGTTCAGGCGGCGGGCCACTTTCCTCGGCCAGAGCCGCCAGCGCGCCTTCGATCTGCCAGACCTTCTGGGCCGCGTCGGCCTGCCGGTCCGCCCAGTCGTGATAAGCGCGGACCGTGTCGGAAATCTCCGAGAGATAGCGGCGGCGCTGCGGGGGAATGACAATAACCTGCGATGAAGAAACCCTGCTCCCGGGCCGAGGCAGGGATGCCTGCCGGCGGTTACCGGCTTTCTCGTTCAGGGAGGCAATGATGGCCTGATAAAGGGCTGTTACGCCGTCATCGTTGAACTTGGCGGCGATGGTTCCGTAAACCGGCATCTCTTCAAGGCTCATGTCAAAAAGCCGGTGGTTGCGCTGGTACTGTTTCCGCACATCCCTGAGAGCGTCCTTGGCGCCCTGGCGGTCAAACTTGTTGATGGCGACCAGGTCGGCGAAATCGAGCATATCTATTTTTTCAAGCTGAGAAGGGGCCCCGTATTCAGGGGTCATGACGTAAAGGGACTTATCCACAAAAGACGACACCGCCGCATCGCCCTGCCCGATGCCGGTCGTTTCGACCATAATCAGGTCGAAGTTTGCGGCCTTGAGGACCTCGATACATTCGGCCAGGGCCGCGGAGACCTCATTTTCAGCGGATCGTGTGGCCAGTGAACGCATGTAAACCCGCTTTCCGGACAGGGAATTCATCCGGATGCGGTCCCCGAGGAGGGCTCCGCCGGTTTTACGCCGCGACGGGTCCACCGAAAGTATGGCCACGTTTTGATCGTCATAATCGTTCAGGAACCGAAGCACGATTTCATCCATGAGTGAAGATTTGCCTGCCCCGCCGGTCCCGGTCACCCCCAGAACAGGAACAGTCCGGGTCTTCTTCTCGAGCGCCTCAAGGGCCCGGCTTAAGGTCTGATCATCTCCGTTCTCCTTGGCGCTCTCGATGAGGGTGATAAAACGGGCCACCAGGGCGAAATTCCGCGGGTTAAGGTCCGAAGCTTTTTCAATGACCCCGTCTGTCTTCAAGGGATAATCCACCGCGGAAAGAAGGTGGTTGATCATACCCTGAAGGCCCATCCGGCGGCCGTCTTCAGGGGAATAAATCTTTGTCACTCCATAGGCCTCGATCTCCCGAATTTCATCCGGGATGATCACGCCTCCGCCGCCGCCGAAGACCTGGACCTGAGATAACTTCCTTTGCCGCAGGAGGTCCACCATGTATTTGAAAAATTCAACATGGCCGCCCTGGTAGGAGCTGACCGCGATGGCCTGAGCGTCTTCCTGGACGGCTGCGTTTACGATCTCATCAACCGAGCGGTTGTGTCCCAGGTGAATCACCTCGGCCCCTGTGTCCTGAAGGATACGGCGCATGATGTTTATGGCTGCGTCATGGCCATCGAAAAGGGAGGTTGCCGTTACGACGCGTATATGGTTTTTGGGTCTGTAAGGCAGTATTTCACTCATTGGTCTTTCCATTGAGACCTCTTAAGAGCTTCGTCTTTTAGCTGAACTCATTATCAGGCTTCCGTGATTTCACCAAAATTACTCGTTCTTAAGAGGTCTTGTCAATAATTTTTAATGCGGGAAGTAACCGGGGTGAAAAATACGGGACCGCAGTTCAAGAGGGCATCTTGTGTCGCCAGCTACACTCTCTGTTCCAGAACTTGACCAAGACCCTCCGGACAGGTATTATCTTAGAGGGGGAAAAATGGACAGCCAGTTAGAGGAAAAGCTTGAAAACCTGAAAAGAACCATTCAGGCATCCGGATCCGCGCTGGTGGCTTTTTCAGGCGGTGTGGACAGCAGTCTTCTGCTTAAGGCAACCCGGGACGCATTGTCTGACCGGGTCGTCGCGCTCACGTTCAGGTCTGTCCTCAGTCCTCCGGGTGAAATCGAAGCGGCCCGGGAAATCACCAGGGACCTGGAAGCCGAGCACCTGGTTCTTGATATTGAACCCCTTGACCTGGAAGAAATAAGAGCCAATTCCCCGGAGCGCTGTTATTATTGCAAGAAAAACCTGGCCGTGATCCTGAAAAGAGAGGCTGAAAAACGGGGCCTTAACGCCGTCCTGGAGGGAGGCAACGCGGATGACTACCTGGCTTACCGTCCCGGAGGCCGAGCCGTAATCGAAGCCGGGCTTAAAAGCCCTCTCAAGGAAGCCGGATTGAGCAAAGCCGAGGTGCGAAGCCTGGCGCGGAACCTGGGTTTAAAAAACTGGGACCGTCCGGCCCTGCCCTGCCTGGCCACGCGTTTTCCTTATCATACGACCTTGACGCCGGAAGTATTGAAACAGGTCTTTGAGGCGGAAAAGCTGATGGCTGAACACGGCCTTTTCGGCGGCCGCGCGCGGCACCACGGGGACATCCTTCGCCTGGAGCTTCCGCCCGGCTTGATGAAGCGCCTGGCAGAGGAGGGGCTGAGGCAGGCCCTGGTAAAAGGGTGCAGGGCCCTGGGGTTCAAGTTTGTGACCCTGGACCTGGCCGGGTACCGGAGCGGTGTTTTCGACAAGAAGGACAGCAACTAAAATTATTTGAAAGAACAATATGTTATGGCTGAAATACTGGGCATCCTGGTCAATTCGGATAAAAACCTGGACCACCTGATCAACCTGGCCCGCGCGGCCAAGGTCAAGGGCAAGGACGTGAATATTTTTTTAACTCACAAAGGCGTTCTTTTGACTCAAGACCCGAGGTTTGGAGAACTTGAAAACCTGGCTAAAATAAGCCTTTGCAAAGTTTCCTACGAAGCGCACAACCTGGACCCGGGCAAGTCAATTCCGGGGATAGACGAGTCCGGTTTCAGCAGTCAGGCCCGGCATGCCGACCTGATATTTGAGAGCGACCGATACCTGGTCCTTTGACGAAATGATAAATCAAGATGCAGGATATTGAGAAGGTGGCTTTCCTGGTCCGAAATCCCGGGGATGTTTGGGAGTGCACCCGAAGCTGTGTCGGGCTGGCTATTGAAAACCTGAATGTCGGCCTTTTTATCATTGACGCAACCGTTGAAATGGAAGAACGTACGGAAGATTACCTGGATTTGCTGGAAATGATTGACGATCTGGAAGGCAGGATATTCACGAATGTCAGTAATAATGCGGAACGATTCAGTTTCATGAATTACATGTCCCTTAAAGACATGGCCCGCGAGATAAGAAAATACGACCTGTTGACGGTTTTTTAAAGCATAGACGATGAAAATACTGCATATTTTTAAAAATCAACCTGATAAGGTCACCGAGACGCTGGTTCAAGGCTGGGATGAGCAGAACGAGGTTACAAGATTTTATCTCTATAAGCGGCCCGTGGATTACAGCCGGCTCCTTGACCTTATCTTTGAAAACGAGAAGGTTCTTTGCTGGGGATAACGCAAGGAGGCGGACCGGTCACCTGGAGCTGAGCATGCACATTCTGTTAGCGACGCCTGAAATAATTCCCTTTGCCAGAGCCGGAGGCTTGGCTGACGTATCCTACTATCTTTCCCGAACCCTGGTTGAGCGGGGCCATCGCATCAGCGTCATTACCCCTAAATACCGTTATACGGAGGCAGCCGGATATCCTTTAACCCGGAGATTGAAAAAAGTGAATATCCCACTTTCCAACCGGGAAAAAAAGGCGGAATTTTTCCATACACGTATGAAGGCGGGTATTGATGCCTACTTTGTGGGCTGTGACACTCTATTTGACCGGGACGGTCTTTATGGCAATGAGTTTGGAGAATACGAGGACAACGCGGAGCGTTACATTTTTTTCTCCCGGGCCGTGCTGGAATTCCTGCGACTTTTTCGCCTGCGGCCTCAGATCATTCACTGCCATGAATGGCAGACCGGGCTCGTCCCGGTTTACCTGAAGACCTTATATAAAAATTTGAAACACTTAACCGAGACGGCTACTGTCTTTACCTTTCACGACCTGGGCTGCCAGGGTGTGTTCATGCACTATGATTTCCCGATCACGGGCCTGGGATGGGATTTTTTTACACCTGAACACATTGAATTTCACGGCAAATTCAATCTGGCCAAGGCGGGCCTGATCTTCGCGGACCTGATCAGCACGGTGAGTCATAAGTATGCCCAGGAAGTATTGACCCCGGAATACGGGTTTGGCCTGGAAGATGTTCTTCGAAGCCGTCAAGACGACATCTGCTCCGTGCTGAACGGCGTGGATTACCAGGTTTGGGACCCGGCGGTGGATAAAAACATTGCGGCCAATTATTCTTCTGTGGACCTTTCTCCCAAGGCTGAATGCCGTCGAGACCTGGCTCAAATTTTTGATTTTGATCTGGATGAGTCTCCTTTGGTGGCTATCATCTCCCGGCTGGTTGACCGAAAAGGTTTTGATCTGCTGATAACGGCCGCGGACCGTCTCATGTCCCTGGACCTGAAGATCATTATTCTGGGTACCGGTGAGGATAAGTACCATGTTTCCCTGAAAGATATGGCCGAGGCCTACCCGGAGCGCATCAAGACCAAGCTGATGTATGAAAGGTCCCTGGCCCACAAGGTCATGGCCGGGGCGGACATGTTTCTTATGCCCTCACGTTATGAACCGTGCGGGCTGGAGCAGCTTTACGCGCTGAAATATGGAACAATCCCCGTGGTCCGCTCAACCGGCGGTCTGGACGATACCATCATAGACTGCATCCACGACCCGGCAAGCGGAAACGGATTCAAGTTTTCGAACTACACGCCCGAAGACTTGTTTGAGGCCCTGGCCAATGCAGTGCGCCTGTTTAAAAATAAGACGTTCTGGAAACAATTAATGCTTAGGGGCATGAAATGTAATCACCCCTGGAGTACGGCGGCGGCCGAATATGAAAAATTGTACCAAAAGGCACTGATAAAGGTAAAAAACTAAATGTCACCTAGATCAAACAGTGTTTCCGTGCTTGATAAGGTCATCCGCATCTCCAATTCAACGGTGGATATCGAACGGCGGCTGAATAATCTCCTTGACTTGGTCAACCGGGAGTTCAGAGCGGACAGGTCATGCCTTTTTACGTTGGACCGCGAAGGCATGGCCCTGGTTTTGCGCAACACGGACAGCAGGGATCAAAAGAAGCCCGAGATGCTTCGCTTCGACCTTAAGGACAACTTCGTGGGCCGCACGGCCTTTACGCGCAAGAGAATTTTACTGGGGCCGAAGCAGCGCGGGAAACCCGAATGGCCCCTCCAGGCCTACTTCCAGAAATACAATACCCTGGCCAGCTTTCCAATCATGGACGATCAGTACCTTTACGGAGTCTTGGCCCTGCTCAACCTTGAACCCCGCGAATACACACCGAGGCAGCTTGCCTTGCTGGACTCCATCTCAAAGGAAATGGCCGGAACCATCCGCAATTCAAGGCTGTACTTTGAGGCTAAAAAACGTATTGCCGAACTGTCGGTGCTCTATGAAGTGGGCAAAGCGGTCAGTTCAACGATTGAGCTGGACAAGATACTGGACGATGTGGTCACCATCAGCGCCAATGTGCTCATGGCCCAGGGATGCGCCCTCAATGTTTGGGATGAAAGCAGCAGGGTTTTGCGTGTGGCGGCGGAGTTCGGGACAATTCCTTCCGGCTGTCGCCTGAAGCACCTGATAGATAAAAAAGACCCGGCGGTTGAAGAAATTGTTCGTTTGTGCGTCTCTCGAAGCGAACCTTACTTCGGCCCGGCCTCACAAGACCCTTTCTGCAAATGTATGCGTGAGGAGGGCGGAAACAAGTCCATCCTGTGCCTGCCGCTGAGCTTCAAGGGCCACTATAAAGGAACACTGAGCCTTTATAATAAAACCACGGCCACCCCTGGCCACCGTAAAGAATTCAACCGGGAAGACCTTGATCTCATGACAACCATGGGAACCATGATTTCCAGTTCCCTGGAAAACGCCCTGACCTTTCAGACGGTTGAAGCCCTGGGTCAACATAATGAAGCGCTTGTCCGCAGTTTAAGATCTCTGTACGAGATCAGCAGCGCTATGATGACCACGGTCAAAACGGATGAACTTCTCAATGTCATCACCAACGCCCTGACTCACCGGCAAGGCCTTGGTTTTGATAGAGCCCTGGTCTTTCTCGTGGACGAAGAGGAAGCAAACCTTGTCGGCGCGACCATGTCCCATGTGACGGTTGAAGAAAGAGGAGAAGAAATCAAGAACCTGGCTGAGGCCCTGAATCAAAAGAGCTTAATGACAGCCGAACAGGCCGGCCGGCTCCGGGACTTCCTTAACGTCAAGTTGCCTTTGAACGAGGGCGGCGGGGTACTGGTTCAAACAGTTCTGAATAAAAAAGCGATAATTGTAACCGAGGCCGAGCCTGATGTGGGTCCCATCCAGATGTTCGATTTCGGACGCCAGCCTTTTGCCGCCATACCGATGTTCGCTAAGGGCAAGGTCGTGGGCGTCTTTGCCGTGGATCGCGCTTTCACGGGCAAGCCCATCACCTCGGAAGACATGCGCAATCTGTCCATGCTGGCGAACCAGGCGGGGCTGGCCATAGAAAATTCGCGCCTGTACGAATATATTGAAACCGTCAACCGGGAGCTGACCCAGGCCCGCGAGAGGCTCCTCGAAGCAGAAAAACTGGCTGCTTTGGGCGAGATGGCCGCGGGCATGGCGCACGAGATACGCAACCCCCTGGTCTCGATCGGCGGCTTTACCCGGCGGATACTCAAGACAATAGACGAAGATTCACCGATAAAACCATACATTAAGGTTATTATTGACGAAGTCGCGCGCCTGGAAAAAACCCTGCGTGATGTCCTTGATTTCTCGCGGGACACGCAGGGGCATTATACCTGGAATGCCTTGAACGAGGTGGTGGTGGAGGCCCTTTACCTGCTGAAGCGGGATTTAGCCGAAGGCCAGATCAAGGTGGTTAAGGATTTCCACGATAACCTGCCCAAGGTATACATGGACAAACGGCAGATCAAGCATGTCTTTTTCAATCTGTTCTTAAACGCGCTTCAGGCCATGGAAAAAGACGGAACCCTGACGGTTCGGACCTATTTGACCCAGCTCGGCGAACTGCCAGCCGTGGCCTGTGAAGTATCAGACACCGGGCCGGGCATCCAGCCGGATGTCCTGCGCAACATCTTCAACCCGTTCTTCACCACAAAAGACAGCGGCGCAGGCCTGGGCCTGTCTATTGTTCACAAGATTCTGAGCAGACATCACGGGGCGATAGACGTATTCAACAGGGAAAAACAAGGGGTCTCTTTTATCGTCAAACTGCCTGCGGTGGAATATGCGGAGAGTTACATGGGATAAGCAGCAGTAACCCTTAAGACCTCTTAAGAACTTCGTCCTTTAGCCGAATTCATTGTCAACCTTCCGCGATTTCAACAAAATTACTTGTTTTGCAGAAGTCTTCTTTAGCCAGCGCCGGATTTTGAGGGACGCCAATGTTCGTGGATTTGCCTGCGGATAAAACGTTCCATAGCGCCATTCTTTTCAAGGTACTTGGGGTCAAGGTTGGCCAGGGGAATTTCCGCCCGGGCTATGGTTCGATGCCCGCCCGCCGAACCAAAGCGGCCAAATGCCCTGGAGAGCAATTTGCCTGCATCCTTGCGAATTCCGGCTGTACGGAAAATGATGATCAAATGATCTTTGACCAGGCCCGCCACCAGGGTCTGGTTGACCTCATAGACCTTCATGAAAAAATCGGCCAACAGCACCAGGGTATCTGAGCTATCCACCTGGTCCAGGTAGACGGAAGCCCTTCCTCTGTAACAGGTATAACGGGCCAGGGCCTCGCGGAAATACTTGAGCATGGCCCGTGTCATTTCCGAATTTTCAATTTTATTAATGAGATACATGTTTGCGTGAGGGAAAAGGAACCGAAAGGCGCGCATATCTTCCAGTTGTCCCTGCCGGGCGAAGCTATTGGTATCGGTTTTGATGCCATAAAAAAGGGCAGTGGACAAGTGCCTGCTTGGCACGATCTTGGCCGCCCGAAGATACTCGGTCATAATGGTTGCCGTAGCGCCGTAGTCAGGCCGCACGTCAATGAAGGGAGCGTTCAGCTCGGACAAGGGATGATGGTCGATAACGAGGTCAAATTTCAACCTGTTGAGGGTTTCATAATGAGACGGTTGAGAATCCACGATAGCCAGGCGCGTAAATGTTTCAGGCTGAACCTGAGACAAGGCAACCAGTGGAATTTTGAGCAGTTCCACCATAGCCGCATTGTCCGTGCGTTCGATACTGTTGGTGTGAGCGATGGTTACAGAGGCAACCCGCCGCCAGAGCAGCCTTTTCAGGGCCATGGCGCTTGATATGGCGTCCGGGTCGGCGCTTATAACGATAAGCAGCCGATCATCACTGCGAACCGCGCCGTATAATAAATGAAGCCGCTCGATCATGGTGCTTGATCGAGGGAGCACATATGATTTGTTAGCCATTACAGCAAAAAGCCGGCTATTTTATCCGCCGGTCCTCCTTCTTAGGTAAAGATAAGACCTGGGACGCAGGTTTCAAGAAGACCTTTATACTTGACGGAAAAACGCGGTCAATCCTCAAGCCGAGCGGTAAATCCACATCTCTGGCCGAAAGATTGATCAGGTGCTTGCCTGCGGAAAGCGTGCCCAGGTTGACCCGCACCTGAACCTCTCCTTCTTTCAGGGTTGCCGCCTGAAGACGGCGGCCTGAGAGCTCTATGTTGACCTCGCGATCCGACTGCGTGTCCAGGACCAGGTTTGCAGGCATATTCATATAGTTAATCGGGGCCTTGACGCTGACATGGAAATTCTGCTGTCCGGCCAGAACCAGCCAGATAAAACCGACCAGGGCTAAGGCGCCGAGCTTGATGCCCCAATTTTTCACGAAAATACCTTTCAACACTCCCTGGACCGTGGGCCTGGGCACCGGCGTAAAACCCAGCCACTCTTTAAGCTGCGAAAAAAGGGCGTCCGGGTCGGTCCAGGTGGTGATTTTTCCGGAAACGACCGTGGAAACTTCACCACGCTCCTCCGACACAACAAGACAAACGGCATCCGTTCGCTCGGACAGCCCTATGGCCGCCCGGTGCCTGGTTCCAAGATTTTCAGGCAAGTCCTCTCTTTCGCTCAAGGGAAGGATAGTGCCCATTTCGACCAGGCGGCCATCGGCGATAATCACGGCTCCATCATGAGCCGGTGAATGGGGGTTGAATATACTCTTTAACAAGGCGGAACCGGGCAGACCCATGACCGGCTGGCCCGAATAAACAAGCTCCGACGGGTTATCCTCCCGGGCCAAGACAATGATGGCCCCGGTCCCTTCCCCGGCCATTTCAAAAACAGTCCGGGTAATGTCCTGGACCACGGCCGTTTCGGAAAAATACCGCCGTGACCTTAAGTAGCGTAAAGGGCTGACTTTTTCAAGAACCTGCCTGATCTCGGACTGAAACAGGATGAGAAGCAGGATGACCAAAACCTGCCAAAGCACCTGAAAGACCCAGGTGGTCATGAAGAGACCCCAGAACTTAGCCAGGGAATAGATCACGGCCAGGACAACCAGGCCGATCAGGACGCGCAGGGCTCTGGTGCCTCGAAACCAGACAAAAAGCTGGTAGGCAACGAAACTAAGCAGGAAAATATCAAATAAATCCCGGATGGTTAAAGTCGGAATAATGCTCAGGACGGACACAGAGTGTCTCCTTCATGTATTAAATATAACATGGATATTTCTGCAAAACCTTGTTTTTTGGCTGAACACATTTCCCGCGATTTCAACAAGATTACCGGTTCCTCTGAAGTCTCAACCTATCTCTTTTGCGGCATAAAAAAAGATACATGCCTGCTTTCATGATATTCCGACCTGTTTTTAAAGCAAGGGCGTTTACCAGATCAAACGCCCGGTTTTTTTGCCGCAACCCCGGGTACAGGCTTGTAACTGAACTGTTTTTGCGATAAAAGAAACCTATGAATAATTCAACCCGCATCGGCCCCGGCATTTACCTGGCGGCCGGCCCTGATTTGACCGACCCCCGCGACGCCTTTGCCTACCTGGTTGAGGGCGGAAATGAGCTGGCCCTGATTGACGCCGGAGCCGGTCCCAGCTACCCCCGAATAATAGACCAAATACGGCTGGCCGGTCAAGACCCCGACCGGCTGGGCATGATTATCGCCACGCACGCTCATATTGACCATACTGGGGCCCTGGCTGATTTCAGCAGGGACTATAACATATCCATCGTGGCCCACGAGGAGGACGCCCGGGCCCTGGAGACAGCCGACCCGGTTTTTACGGCCGCCCGGAGCTATGGCCTGGACCTGAAACCGGTTGAAGTGACCTTGAAACTCAGGGGCCGGGTCAATCGTCTGGCCCTGGGTGAATCCGAGCTGGTCTGTTTGCATACCCCGGGCCATACTCCCGGGTCCATGGCGGTTTACCTGGACCGGGACGGCAAACGCTACCTCTTCGGCCAGGACATACACGGCCCGTTTCACGCCTCCTTTGGGTCGGACCTCGCCGCCTGGCGCGCTTCCATGAAAATGCTGATTGATTTGCAACCCGATGTCCTGTGTGAAGGCCATTACGGTATTTTTTATGGGGCGGAAAAAATAATTAATTTTATTCAAGAATTCTTAAATCAGTATCCAAAGTGAACGGCTTAGCCGCCCGCCCGCTTCTGTTCGCGGATCAGGGGGCTAAGGCTTAGGAGAACCCGACTGATCCTCGTGCGGCTTCAGGACGGCCAAGACCTCGGCCGCCCGGGGCAGCTTACCGGCCCACATTTTAATAACAGGCTGAAATTTTTTGCTTGCATCCACAAGCAGGACCACTGGCACCGGTTCGAATAAAACCTCCCAGAAAGCCGCCTCAGCCATGCCGTCCGCGAGCATGATGTCATAGGGCGGGACCACATTCACGCCGTGACGCATCAGCTCCTCGACCAGGGGCCTGACATCTTCACAGGAGCTTCACATCAGGCGTGTGAATATCAATACTTCACTCATTTTCATAGTCACCGTCTTCAGAAATTATTGCGGTTAGGGGCTGATTAATTTTACATTTTAATAAGAAGGCATGTTAAAGGCAAGCAGTATGTCTGAAAGATCGCAAATTCTAATAATAGACGACGACCTGATCGTGCACGAAATTCTGGGCGTATGGCTCGGCAAGGCCGGTTACGCGGCCATGGGGGCCCGTAATGGCCGGGAAGGCCTGGAATTAACAGAGGTGAAACAGCCTGACCTCGTCCTGCTGGATGTCATGATGCCAGAAATGGACGGGTTTGAAGTCTGCCGGCGGCTTAAGGCGAACCGGGAAACGTCTCCAATTCCGGTCATCTTTTTATCGGCCCGAACGGACAGCGCGGACAAAGTCCGGGGTCTTGAAGCAGGAGGTGTTGACTACATAGGCAAGCCCTTTGACCTGGGCGAGGTCCTGGCCCGGGTTAAACTTCATATCAAGCTCAAACAGCAGGAGGAGCGGTTAAAATTATATAACCAAAAGCTCGAGGAGATGGTCGAAGAGAGAACCAGGCAGCTTGCCCACGCCGAACGCCTGGTCAGCCTGGGCACGCTGTCAGCGGGCGTGGCCCACGAAATAAACAACCCGACCACATTCATCCTGGGCAATATCCAGACAATGGAACGCTTTTGGGACCTGATTTCCGAATCCCTGGATTCGATCCCCGCTTCAGATTCAAATCCCAAGATAAGCTACATACTGGGCGAGTTTCCCCTGATGATCAAGGCCATGAAAAAGGGGGCGGAGCGAATCGCGGACATTGTTTCCGGGTTAAAGAAGTTTGCCAGGCAGGAACCGGCCGTCAAATCGGCCGCGGACATAAACAAATGCGTTACGGAAGCCCTCAAGTTAACCCATCATCATCTCAAATACCATGTTCAGACGATCAAAAACCTGGCGCCGCAGCTTGCGCCGGTCCATGGCAATTCTCAGCAGCTCGTCCAGGTCTTTGTCAACCTCATCATGAACGCCGCCGATGCCACCGGCGGCTTGAAGGGTCGCCTGGAAATCACCACGCGACAGGCCCGGGAGAGCGTTCAGGCTGTCTTTACCGACAACGGCCCGGGCATGCCGCCCGAAGTCAAAAACAAAATCTTTGATCCATTTTTTACCACCAAGCCCCTCGGTCAGGGTACCGGCCTGGGACTCTCCATTTCTTATGGAATCATTAAGGACCACAAGGGGCGCATCGAAGTAGAGAGTGAAGAAGGCAAGGGAACTTCTTTTACCGTGACTTTACCAGCGGAGAAAATTGATGACTGAAAAAAGCAGCAACAGCATACCGATCAAAATACTGGCCGTGGATGACGAAAAAGAGATTACAGATTTTTTGGTCCGGCATTTCACACTCCTCGGTTATGACATCGTCGGGGCCAATGACCCCCGGGAAGCGCTCAGCATGATCGAAGAAGGGAATTACCACATCGCCATCATCGATATCGTCATGCCCGTCATGAACGGCCTTGACCTCCTGAAACGAATCAAGAAATATAACGGCGGGATAAAAGTAATCATGATCACCGGTTATGTGACCATGCATAACGTCCTGACGGCAATGCGTAACGGCGCTGACAATGTCTTTTTCAAACCATTGACCGATTTAAATAAACTCGAAAACGCAGTAACCGAAGCCGTAAACAAAATCAGTATGTGGCAAAATATTCTTAAGGAACTCCTGGCCTTAGGAAAGAAGGAAGCAACGAATGCCTGAAATTGAACTCGACCCCGAACTGCTGGCCGATTTTGTTGTCGAATCGCGCGAGCTGATAGAGGATTTTTCCTCAAGCCTTATTGAGCTGGAAAAAAACCCGGAGGCTACGGAAATCATATCATCCATCTTCAGGGTGGCTCACACACTGAAAGGCAGCAGCGCCTTTTTCAATCTTGTTCACATCAAAAATTTCTCCCACAAGCTGGAAAACCTGCTGGACAAGATGCGCAACCGGGAACTCCGGGTTACGCCTGACGTAATTGACATCCTCCTGGCCGGCTGCGATCACCTCCGGGATATGTTCAACCGGGTTCAATCCGGTGATCTGAGATCCTATCTGACCCCGGAAGAGGACCAATTCATCGAAAATCTTCTTCCGTATGTGGAAGCGGGAGAAATTTCAAAAGAATCTTCTTTAGACGATATTATCCAGCGGCTTGAGGACATTATCGACCTTTATAAAACCGAAGGCCGGGAAGCGGAGTCAGTCATTCTCGATATCGAGTCATTTCTGGCTTCTTATTCGTCCCGCCCTGAGCCGGAAAAACAATCGACCCCGGAAAAGCCCGAAGCACAGGGAAGCCAGGTTATAAGTAAAGTATATCTATTCAAAAACATTGACCTGACCATACCGGTTGAGAAGGCGCTGAACGCAATCGCCCGCAACGGAGAAAACGAGGCATTCGATGAAGAGGCCTTTGAAGAAGCCCTGGTCGAGCTGGCGAACCTGGCCCATGAAAACAAGCTTGAACCACTTCTCGAACCCATAGAAGCAGCCCTGGATGATTTCCGCAGTGTAAAAGAAAGCGCCATTGACTTTGACGCGCTGATCATCAAACTGCTTGGGGAAAAACTCGAAGCCGTCATTGAACTCATGGAAACGAAAACCAAGGAAATTTCCGGGCCGCAAAAACCGGATACGCCTCCCGGACCGGAACAGGCTCCGGTTCTGCGCAAAGAAAAAAAGAGCGAACGTAAAACAATGCGCATTGATGAAGAGAAGGTGGACGGCTTTATGAATTTTGTGGGTGAACTCATTGTTACTGCTGAAGCCTTCAACTATCTCCAGAAGTTAATCGAAAACGAAAAGGTGAATCCCCAAACGCTGCGCAGCTTTAAAAACACGAACCAGGGTTTCCGGGAACTGTCAAACTCCCTTCAGGAAAGCCTGATGGAAATCCGCCGCGTGCCGCTCAAGGGCCTGCTGCACAAGGTAACGCTGATGGCTCGCGAGCTGGCTCATGAAACCGGCAAGAAAGTAAGAATCGCCATCGAGGACAAGGACGTCCGCGTAGATAAAAGCATCCTGGAAAACCTGGAAGGACCGATCATGCACCTGGTAAGGAATTCCTTAGATCACGGCCTGGAGACCCCCGCTGACAGGGAGCGCAGCCAAAAACCGCCCGAGGGTCTGCTCCAGGTCAAGGCTGAAACCACCAAGGACTTCTTTTTCCTGGATATTTCCGATGACGGTCGAGGCATGGATCCGGATAAGATCAGAAAGAGCGCGGTGCGGAAAAATATGATATCAGAAGAACAGGCCCGCGAACTTTCAGACCAGCAGGCCATTAACCTGATTTTCTCTCCGGGATTTTCCACGGCTGAAAAAGTAACCGATATCTCGGGCCGGGGCGTGGGCATGGACGTGGTTAAGACAAATGTGACCCGGCTTAATGGAACTGTCCACGTAGATTCGACCCCGGGCCAGGGAACGACGTTTTCCCTCAAGATTCCGCTGAGCGTGACGCTTCAGGTTATCAACGGGCTCCTGGTAAAAGTGGGCAGTGAAAAATTTATTATTTCCATAGACGACATCGTGGAGTCACTCCGGCCCAAACCGAAAGAAATTTCAACAATAAAAGGACAGGGTGAAATAGTAAGCCGCCGGGGCGGAATTTTTCCCATAATCCGGCTTTATGATCTGCTTGGGCTAAAAACCGATGTCACGGATCCTGCACAGGCAATTCTGGTAATGGTTGAAACCTCCCACGGATGTTCCTGCCTCCTGGTTGATGAAATCGTGGGGCAGCAGCAGGTGGTGGTCAAAGACCTGGGACCGCAGTTTGAAGGTCTGGATTTCATCGCTGGCAGCGCCACGCTCGGTGAAGGACGGCTCAGCCTTGTGCTGGACACAGAGGGCCTGATTAATATGGCCGGAAAACGCCGAAGCGGGACCTCTTAAGGATGAAGTTTCGCCGGGATCTATATTTTTATTTAAATTTCGTATACCTGGCTTGGTGTGTGCTGGGAGGCCACGTCCAGTTGAAACCCAAACGGGGATGCGTCCAGGGCCAAGCCCACTCTTTCGAGGGCCAGCTCAGGCGCGTTATTAATTTCACTCAAGTGGGCCAGAACGACCCGGGTCAGGTTTTCATGGGCCACGGCCATGAGCAGTTCGGCGGCGTCATCATTGGAAAGGTGCCCGCGGCGGCCTTGAACGCGGCGTTTCAATTCCCAGTGATACGGGCCGTTGATGAGCATCTCCTGATCGTGGTTGGACTCGATGACCACAGCCTTGCACCCGGACAGATGTACTTTGACCAGGTTGGTGGCCACCCCGAGGTCGGTTGCCAGGCCCAGCCTGGCCCCGTTGTTTGAGAAGGTAAAACCGACCGGGTCAACCGCGTCATGAGAAGTTGAAAAAGGATGGATGCTG
>CAZVRN010000005.1:0-18663 GCA_964629485.1 uncultured Thermodesulfobacteriota bacterium
CTTGTTTTTCTTAAAAAGGTCTTTAAAACCCATCATTTCACCTTTAAGAGGGACCGTCTTAAGAAATTCCCATTTTTTCCTTGAGTTCAAGGAGCCGGACTGAGGGCGCGGCCGGTTTGTTTCCGCTTTCCAGGGCGGCGCTGATTTCATCATCCACGTTTCGGTCTATGGCGGCCATCTCTCCGTATGCCACGGCCAGGGCTTCGTCTTCCTCCACCTTTTGCTTCATTTTTTCCAGCATGGCGATGGTGCCCGAGGAGTCGATATTAGCGATCTGCTGGTTGATTTTTTTGGTGGCTCTGGCCGTTTTGGCGCGCGCCTTGAGGGTTATCAGGTCGTTTTCATAGGTGGTAATGGTTGTTTTGATCTTGTTCACGTTGGCCTGAAGCTGGCTGGACATCTGCTCGTGCCGCTCGGCTTCATGGGCCAGCCTGACGGCCTCCTGCGCGGCTTCCTCTTTCATATTCAAGGCCTCGCTGGCCAGACGCTCGGCCTCGGCCTGATCCAACTCGCCGTTCTGCATTTTTTGAAGCAGCATCATGGCCTTGCGCTCGTAATCCGCGGCCCGCTTTTTATGATTTTCAGCTTCCCGGCGGGTGCGAAGGGCGATCCCCTTGACTTCAGCCAGGCTGGTCATGGCGTTTTGGAGATCTTTTTTCAGGTCCCGGATGCCCTGTTCGGTCAACTTAATGGGGTCCTCGAACTTATCGACCATGGCGTGCGCCTCGGCCTGACCTACCTTGAAAAGACGTTTAAAAACAGACATATCTCTTACCTCCTGGGGAAGATAACAAACTCTTTTTTTATCGTTTTATGTAACTCATCAATTCGCCGCTGAACTCGGCCAGGGCCAGGCCCAGGGCCTGAATCGAGGCTTCGAGTTCATTTCGATCAAGGTTTTCAAGCTGCAGGGTGTCCCGAAAGAGTATAAGGCGCGCTTCGTCGTCCAGGGCGAAAGCCCCGTGGACCAGTTCGCGGTTCATCTGCAGCAGGCGTTTGAACAGGTCTCCCGGTTCTTCAGGCGTCTCCATGATAACCTGTTCCAACACCACGATAGGCTCTTCGCAGTCAATGACCAGGTTCTTGACGCCGTTGTCCTCGTCATTGACCACTACCAGCTCTTCGGCGGGGTCCTCGCTGGTAATGGGGATTCCCATGTCAAGAAGATATTCTTTTACCAGTTCAAATTTTTCGGACATAATCACCTCCTGAATTTAAGCCGATTTTTTAATCTTTTTTTGTCGTAAGAAAATTTTCCCGGGATACCCTTGACGCCTTCAAGTGTTGTCCCCGGTCCTTATGAAAGGTCCGGCCGTGAAGAAGCAATGAGAATAAGCTGATCATCAGGGTTGATTTTATAGTCGCAATCCGGGTTCGCCAGCAGCTCCCGGCCGTCTGCTTTTTCCACGCCCAGGCACAACACTCCGAGGTTTTTTTTCAGCTCACACATGATATCATAAAATTCCCGGCCGACCATCCTTGGAAGCACCCTGACCTTGTAGAGGTCGCTCCCGTAGCGCGTACTGACCAATTCGCTGATCATCTTGGTAATCCCGTGATCCAGGGCGGCCTGGACGAGCAGGTTGGTGCTCAGTTCACCGACCACGACTATTTCGTCCGCTTTGGCCCGCTTGCAATGATCTATATTCTTTGAATGCATCAATTCGACGCAGGCATAGATCGAGGGGTACAGGCTTTTAATGGCCAGGGTGTTCAGAATGGTTTTGGCGTCACGCGCGTAAGCGTCCAGGCTTTCATCTGAAAGAACAATCACCGCCTGGGCCTGTCCCATGTTGGCTTTTTCCATGGTTTCAGGGTCCACCTCGCCCCTGACAAAATGCAGATTCGAATCTTCGAGCGGTTTTTCCGCAATCTCCGCCACGAGAACGATCGGCGTCTTTTTACTCTTCGGGTCGGCGCGCAGCTCGGCCACGATATCCGGTCCCCGATAGTTCCAGCCGCAGATAACAAAATGCTGATTAGCTTTTCTTGCTTTCATACCTCTATTCTCCATCAGTTTATGCTCGACAAAGACGCTGGCAATGGTGGCGGTGATGACGCCCAGCAACCCGATCCCCAGAATCATGATCCCGACCCCGACGATACGCCCCCCGGCCGTGACCGGTGAAATATCGCCGTATCCCACGGTGGTGACCGTGACCATGGCCCACCAGAGTGAATCGAGGAAGCTCATCCCTTTTTCAAAAAAACAAAAAGCCGCGCTGCCCAGAATTATTAATAAAATCAATATCAGGGCGACTTGATACAGTTTTTCACGCCGAACCAGGCTGAGAAACGGCTTCAGGAATTGAAAGACAGCTTGCATGTCGAATCTACGTTTAAAAAAAGCCCCGGCTTTTCGGGTCCTGAAGAGAACAGAAGACTTGCCGGTAAATAAACAATACCCTGTCTGGCACGGAAAGGAAACCCTTTCCGGGCCAAAACCGGACAAAAAACGAATCAAACCTGTTTTGATATCTCTTAAGGACTTCGCCCTTTAGCTGAATTCATTGTCAGGTTAAAAATTAAGTCCTCAAAATATTAGCAATATTCCTGCGGGTTAAAATTTTGCCTTCCGCGATTTCAATAAAACTACTGGTTCTTAAGAGGTCTCGTTTTACGGCCCGATTTCATCATCGGCGGACAGCTCCGAGTCCAGGCCGTAGGCCTGGATTTTATTAATAAGCGAACGGCGGCTGATGCCCATCTGTTTCGCGGCCCGGGTGCGATTCTGGCCCGTCATTTTGAGGCTGCGCCTGATGATAACCTTTTCGGTTTGCTCGGTCACCTCTTTAATCGCGGCTTTCAGGTCAAGGTGATCCTCTGGCACAGCCACTGAAATTCCGCTCGAAGAGACCGCGGCCGACCGGAAAGGCAGGTCCTGCGGGGTGATGATCGGCCCCTCCGTCATAATGGCCGCCTGCTCGATGACGTTGATAAGCTCCCGAACATTGCCCGGCCAGTGGTACTGCATGAGCGCCCTCATCGTTTCGGCGGAAAATTTTTTCGGTCCCAGGTTGTTCTTCCGAATAACCTCCTTTAAGAAATGCGGCGCCAGAATCGGGATGTCCTCGGCCCGGTCCTTGAGATCAGGGAGGGCCAGTTGGATGACGTTGAGACGATAAAAGAGGTCCTCCCGAAATCTGCCTTCCCGGACTTCCTCCTGGAGGTCTTTATTGGTCGCGGCAATGACTCTAAGGTCCACCTTACGCGTGGCCGCCTCCCCCAGTCTCCTTATTTCCTCCTCCTGGATAGCCCTCAGTATTTTTACCTGGAGATCCAGAGGCAGTTCGCTGACCTCGTCCAGGAACAGCGTTCCGCCGTCCGCCTCCTCGAAAAGACCTTTTTTGGCCCGGTCCGCCCCGGAGAAGGCGCCTTTCACGTAGCCGAAAAATTCACTTTCCAGCAGGTTTCCCGGTATGGCCCCGCAATTGATGGCCACGAAGGCTTTTTTGTGGCGGGGGCTGTTGAAGTGGATTGACTTGGCAGCCAGTTCCTTGCCTGTTCCACTGCCGCCGGATATAAGCACGGTCGTCTTGGTTTGCGCCACCTTGGCGATGATTTCAAAAACCCGCTGCATGGACCCTGACTGACCGAGGAAATTGGAGAAGTCATATTTTTTTCGGACTTCGGCTCGAAGCTGGCGGTTTTCAGCCAGAATCTCCCGGCGCTCCAGGGCCTTTTCCAGAACGATAAAGATCTCATCCTCGCGAAAAGGCTTGGAGATGTAGTCATAGGCTCCCTGTTTCATGGCCTCGATAGCCGTCTCCACCGTGGAAAAAGCAGTGATAATGATGACGGTGAGATCAGGGTCCTGATCCTTGAGGCGGCGCAGGAGCTCCAACCCGTCCATGCCCGGCATGCGGAGGTCGGTAATAACCAGGTCAAACGGCCTCTGCCCGACCAGTTCCAGGGCCTCCGGGGCGCCGGCCGCGGCTTCGGTCTGGTAGCCCTTTTTCGAAAGCATGATGGTTAGTATCTTTCGAATATGCTTTTCATCATCCACGATGAGAATACGGGGCACAGGCGGCATGATTAGCGTTCCTCTTTGTGTGGGGCGGCAGGCAGGCTGATGATGAATGCGGCTCCCTGGTCCGGCAAATTTTCAAAGGTGATGAATCCGTCATAACTTTCCACTATTTTTTGACAGATAGACAGGCCCAGGCCGGTGCCTTCTCCCACGGATTTAGTGGTAAAGAACGGGTCAAAAATTCGGTCCTTGATCTCATCCGGAATCCCAGGGCCTGAATCCGAGAGCCTGATCTCGATGCGGCCGTTTTTAAAAGCGGTCGTAATTTCCAGGGTTCCGCTGCCTTTCATGGCCTGAGCCGCGTTGAGGGCCATGTTTATAATGATCTGAGTGATATGATCCCGGTCCATGTTGATCGTGGGCAGGCTGTCATCCAGGTTAAGCCTGATGTCAAGACCCTTGAAGGCTCGCTGGGAAGTCAGCATGGACATGACCGCGCGCACTATCTCGCTCACGTTGAGTTCCGAGCGAATACCGGTGGAGGGTCTGGAGTAATCCAGCAAGTTTTCGATGATGCGCTGAATACGCTCGGCCTGGTCTGCCACGGCCTCAAGATACTCCCTGGCTTCAGCCTCGGATATTTCGCCGCTTTGCAGAATCTGGGTGTACCCGGAGATGGCGCTCAGGGGATTGCCGATTTCGTGTGCCACGCCGGCGGCGAGGATACCGATGCTGGCCAGTTTTTCTGAATGAAAAAGCTGTTTTTCCAACTGTTTGTGTTCGGTGATATCCCTGGCCAGCACAAGATAGTTTGAACCCCGCTCACGGTTAGCCGCCAAACGGGAGATGCTGAGCAGGACGTCGCGCTGGCCATGCGCAGGGCTCTTCATGGCCAGTTCCAGGATTTGAGTGCCTTGGGCTTTAAGCTGTTCGTTCAAGGCGCGGGCCTGACTCGACTCGGAGACGAGTTCGGACAGAGGCCGGCTGATGAGCGCTTCCTTGTCATAGCCCCATTCCGCGACCTTGCGGTTGACATAGGTAATCCGGCCTTCAAAATCGAGTGTGAAAATTACGTCGTTAGCCGCCTCAAATAAACTTTCCAGGTAAAGGCTCGTTTCCCGGGCCTGGCGTTCTGATTCCTTGAGACGCAGGTTGGCCTGAGCCAGCTCGTCAAGCAGACGCAGGTTGGCCAGGGTCGCAGCGGCCTGGTCGGAAATAATGGTTAAAACATGCACCTCATTGTCCTGAAAGGGCTGGGAAGCGGGCCTGCTCAGGGAAAACAGCCCCACCGTCTTGTCCCGGGCCACGAGGGGCAGATAAAGACGTGAAAGCTCTTCCGATGAAGCCTCTTCGGAAACTTCCCGGTCATGGCCGGGTATAATGACCGGTTCGCCAGTCCGAACGGCCTCGGCGGCCGGACCCCGGTCAAGGGAAATGGTCCGGGCCTGGTTATCCTCGTAGTAAAAGTTCCGGTCCTGGCCGGCGTCATACGAGGCCTTTACTCTGAGGGTTTCAGCGGCCGGGTCCAGGATCAGGAGATCCAGTTGATCCAGCGTGACCTCGTGGGACACGATGTCCACCAGTTCGAGGCAGAACTCCTCAAGGCCGAGTGATGTACGCAATGAATCGCTGATGCGGCGTATGAGAGAAAGCTCCTCGATCCTGGTGTCGTAAAGTTCATAGATTTCGGACAGGGTTTTCTGGTAAATGCGCAGCCTGGCTTCGAGTTCAGCGATCCGGTCTTGGGCCGGCTTTTCCCGCTCCCGCCCTTTTTCCAGTCTGGTCGTGTCGTTATTTTCCGGCTTCATGGCGCTGGCTTTCACTAAGACGTCAAGACATTACAAATGCTTTTCACGGAATTATCCTTGGCCAGCTTGTCGATAGTCAACTCCAGTTCGTCCATAAACTCAAAACTCATGGGATTCCATGGCGGGTCATTAATTGACAGGGTGGCAACAGCTCCATCCTGCTGAATCAGAAGGGAAGGTTTTGAAGTAGTCATGCTTCAGTCCTTTCCTCTTTTGGGATCGTGCAAAATAATCGCTAATTCATGAGGGCTTTAGTGCGAAATGAGCCAACTTCCGGGAAAACCTTACTCTCTGCCATCTTACTAATTGCTTGCATGGAAGGATATATATAAAGCCGCGATCTATCCTCATTCTTCATCGCTAACCACCGGTTGAAGCCCGTCAGCGCGATATCGCTCGGATCCTGGCCGTGCCCTCATCAATTTCCTGGGGTATCCAAGTAATCAACCTGTTAACTTTCCATCAGACCCCTTCCGATATTATAGGCGCGGCCAAGTGAATTTCCCACACCCAGGTAGGCTCTGGTACCGATATCAAAAACCAGAGGCTTAAAACTCTCCATAGCGGGCATTTTTGTTTTTTCATGCAGCACATCCTCATTGGCCTTAACATCCATAACCTCGCCAACAAACATGGTATGCATGCCTAGCTCGAATATCTCAACGACCTTGCATTCCACAATTACCGGGAATTCCTCGATATATGGGGCATCCACCAACTCGCTTTTTATTGGTGTGAGGCCGGTCCTCGCGAATTTATCCACATCCCGTCCCGAGGCCATGCCGAAATAATCAACCTCGGTAACGTACCTTTCCGAAGCGATATTTACGGTATAGGCCCTTTTCTCCATGATATTGCCATGACTGTAGGTAGCTTTTCTCAGGCAGACATTGATACAGGGCGGTTTGGCGCAGCAGATTCCGCCATAGGCCGCGGTCATTACATTGGGTTTGCCATTCTTATCATAGGTCCCCACGCACCATGCCGGAGAGGGAAAGCTCATAGGATTTGCGCCGAGTGATTTTTTCATTGTTCGCTCCTTGAATTGATTGAATTTATAAAAATATTTATCGGATTCTTATGATTCCTCTAAGGGACCCATGTAATTTGATCCGACCTAATCCACCGTGACCGTCATGCCGTCGCGTCCGGCAAGTATCTCACCTGTGTAGACGTCGCTCATGCCCTGTGTAAACAGTTTTTCCATGGTTTCATTTGGCGGAATTGAGGGCACAAGGTGGGTGAGTACCAGCTTTTTCACGCCGGCCTCTTGAGCGATCCAAGCAACTTCCATTCGATCGGCATGGTATTCCATCATTTCTTCACCCATGGCCGCCATTCGCGGATTGGATTTTCTAATCGCGGCCATTCCCGCGCGCACCATTTCTTTATTCATGGTGTCGTGGATCAACATGTCGGCTCCCAGTGCCTGTTCGATCATGACCGGGACCATAATGGTATCTCCGGAGATGACAATGACTCGTCCCTGGTACTCGAACTTGTATCCCACAGCCGGCGATACCGGACGATGATCCACCATGAACATGGTGATCTTTATTCCCTCTTGATCGTACACAACACCGGAAACGGTTTCTGTCACTTCGGCTGACGCGCCGGCCGAAGAATACTTATCGCCGTGATGGTCGTGACGGTATTTTACATCCAGTTCGTACGCAGCCATGAGCCCGGCCACAACCTGATCTGTCCCTGTTGGCCCGATAACGGGAAGCGGATGTTTTACTCCAGCAATGGCACGAGCCACCAGCAGTTCTCCGAACTCGGCAATGTGATCGGAATGAAAATGGGTAAACAAAACCAGGTCTACATCCTGGCGGCCGGATGCAGCCAGATTGTTATAAAAACCGCGGCCGGTATCTATCAGGATAGCGCGGTCTCCGGCCGTTACCAGGGTGGAGGCACAGGCTCGCGCCGGATTGAACAAGGGCGTGCCGGTTCCCAGCAGTGTGATAAAAAAATTGATTCCTTCTGACATTTGTACTTTCCTCGAATTAAATGTTGTCGTTCGTCAGACACTTAATGCCGGGCTCTGATCCGGGCATAAAACCCTGCATACAATCGGTGCATTCAACGACCTCATCCACTCGGTTTTGCAGACTTTTAGTTACCAATGTGGGGTCGGCGACGAGGGCGCGGCCTATGGCCACCATATCAGCCATGTCGTTTTTAAGTGCGGCTTCGACCTGCTCTAGTTTCTGGATACCGCACTCATTCGGAGACCTAAGAATAAAATCCTTACCCAACTTTTCCCGCGTTTGTTGCAGGATTTCCCTGACAATGAGCGCTCTTTTTTTTGTGTTTCCACCGTACTTGTCAGTTCGTTTATTGGCGGCAGGAGACATGAATTCCTCCATATCTCATAAGTCTTTGCGAAACCTATGGATATCGGAAGATTGCGTCGATGTCACTTTTTTATGCGCGACTCATCTTTATCAACTCTTTGGGAGATGAACCTAAAATATCATCATTGCTTGTAGAAAAAAGCCATGTTAATTCTCGTAAAGAGCCCTTCGCTCTGGGCTCATGGCAGCCAATCTCTTCTTTGCCTCCTCTGGTGTAACGGCTTCACGTGAACCGTCCTCGTTCTGCACCACGACGCCACTGTTTATCAGCATGTTGAAACGTTTCTGGCGTACCTCTTTGTCTGGATGGCAGATAAACTGGCAATGGCCGCAGGTGAATTCGAGCAGATCGCCGGGTATCAGGGGATGGTACAGCCCACAATTCAGCTTCTGCCGCCCCACGTAAGGCCCAGCTGCCTTTATCAATGCGCTTCGGAACTCCTCATCCTTCTCTGGGATCGGGAACCTGGCCGGTGACCAGGTGGACCATTTTCCTGACTGGTGCAGCCCGCTGAATCCGCCGCAAACATAATCACAGCGGTTGTACGACCTTCGTTTAGCATAGGAAAAATCCACACCGCCCAGAGTAACGGTTGACTTTTCATCCGTCGACATGAGTCCGGAAGCACAGGCTGCCATACACAGTTTACATTCATCGCAGTAACTCTCTTCCGGGGGCAGCGGGTCCGTGGGGACTAACTCGGCTTCGGTTACCACCGAGGCGAAGAGAACAGCCGCGCCGTATTCATTGGTGATTACGTTTCCGGAAAGCCCGAAATGGCCAAGACCTGAGCGTACAGCCAGGTACCTGTGTGAAATCGGAGGTTTTTCGTCATAAGGTCCCCGGTCGGTATCCTTACGGTATACGGCGTTGGCGGTTACGGGAACCGACTTGAAGCCTTTCATCACCAGAAAATCAGAAAGTGTCAGGGCAATACCATTGGCCAGGACATTGGCCCGCCGATTATCGTTATTGGCCGCGGCCATATCCTCCTTTTTCAGGAAAGACTCGATCGCATCCTGATTCAGCGGGACGGCAAAGACTATGGCTGATCTGGCTTCCGGCAGAACATAAGTCAGATCCGTGGATGGCGGTCCTCCAGCCAGGGATTCGATCGTGGCGATACCCGCGGCGACAGCCTCTGAACCTATCGCGATATTTTTAACAAGGTTGCTTAACTGCTCTTTGTCCATTGTTGCCTCCAATTATTGTTTCAGACCTGAATTTTGCGGCGTTAGCCACGATTTCCTGTTTTCAAGCCTTCCCCTCGCTTTTTACCTGAAATAAAGGCATTGGGCAGGGGTTGAAAAGCTTGAGATCCCTTGCCAATAAACGATTTCTCTCTCATCAAACCAAAAAACGAATTTTTCCCCAATTATGGACTCTGAACCTTACATTGTCAAAGGGTTTTCACCTGTCAACCAAGACCAAACACTGCTTGGTAGTGATGGCGTAATGGAAAGGCAGAGACCACGTGCACCCACCAGTACCGGCTGTGGCAGGAGACACGGGACGCGACTTTGACCATCCGGCGGATAATCCATTCGATGGATCTATTGACCTCTTCACCAACCATATAGAATTCTCGGACCAGTTGAAGCAGGTTGTAAGCCAATAATCCCATCTTGAACCGAGCCCGGTTGGCATCGAACTTGTGGCAGCAGTAATCATAAATCTCTGGCTTGGCGAAAGCGGCGTCCCCACGAAACCAAAACAACTGGAAACGCTTCCGGTAGCGATCGACTAATGGTTTGATGAGGTCCAATGTGCCGTCAACTGAATGGACATTACCCGGCCTCAAAACACCGGCCCAACCATCACCTTCTCCAGTGAAAGCAACGATTGGGTGAAAGCACTCTGATTTAAAATGGCCGTTATACTCGGCCCCCTCCTGTTTCCCGCGTGTCGGCTCTACCGTGGAATCCACGTCCAGGATGAAACGATACTTCCGTTTCTTCCTAAATAAGAATATCAAAATTATATCAAATAGTTATGTGATGATCAAATGTTTTTATCCAATCTGTCGCATAATCTGGGTTTCAATCATTAAATACTGCTATTATATACAAATACAAGATATTATGCCTGAAAAAATTTTTGATAAATTATCCGGCCGCGGCTGGCTCGCAGATTACATGAGTTGCAAGAGTGTTTTCTTGACATTGGGGAAAGGCTGATTTTATACTTTTATTATATGGGTCTTGTGAGCAAAGCTAAAATGCCGTACGGGCGCTTAAGACCGCTTAAGAGCTTTATGCTTTTAACTGAACTCATTATCAGGCTCAAAAATTAAACCTTTGTCTTACGGTATGTCTGGAATAAAAATAAGGTGCCGGCAATTTTTCTTCTGCCTGGTTTTGTGTTTGCCGTTATCGCTTTTTTTCTCCTGTGCCACTGGTCCTGCCCGGCAAATGCCAGAAGAATGGAATATTTTGCAGACGCCTTTGGTGGAAGGGGAGAAAATTCTCCAGGCCAACAGTTGCGCAGTACTTCCAAAGGCGAGTATCTGGGCGGGACGAAAATCTAAATTCGGTTCCTGCTTTTTAACAAATCTCAGGTTCATTTACGAAGAATCGAAGTGGTTCAGAACACTGGATACGGTCTCCAAGTTCGTTCCGTCCGGCGGTGATTTTGGAATTATGACCCTGGTCTCAGGAACAGCCAAGGTTTTAAATGCCAGGTATGTCATCAAGTTGGGGAAGGAAGGCAAGTTAAGGGTGGTCAAGAGGGAAGGCCGTATCATTATACCTCTTTCAGATATAAAAAAGATCACGATCGTCAGAGGATTTTGCCTGACCGCCAATTGTGACCGCTGGATTTCAATCCAGACTCACTTCGAGAAGCCCTTTATATTTGAGATCTACGACTTTCCGCCAGACAAAAGCGGTATCTTGCCAGCCTCTCGTTTTGTGAGCAAGTCATGGAAGGCGGCCATGGAAAAGGCGAGGGCCAAAACCTTTGGGCCGAACCGGCCTTGAGAGGAATCAAGTTTCAGTCTTTTCGTTGCCGAACCATTCAGTAAGCTTTTCAATCAAAACGCTGGCAGCCTTTGGGGAAAGGTTGATGGCATCCCGTTTGCGAAAATATCCCCGGAATTTTTGATACCGTCTCAACCCGGCCTTAGGCGGCCCGAATTCCCCGGTCCGCCGGTTTCGTTCCCGATAAAGATACAATATGGTAGTCCATGCGCCCCGGTTCAAAACGACCTTTTCGAGTTCCTCGACCACCAGGATACCGTCTTCCTCGTAATTAATCGTGATTTCTTCTATGCTTTCGGTCATGAAGGCATTATAGTTGCGCTTCGATTCTTCGTCAATAATGACCCTATTTTATTTTTGATCAATTCTTTACACACCAGCATTATTTTCCTATACTTGAAAATTAACTAACGGGTGACCAACCACGCCTTTTAAGGGCGTTACCCCATAAATAAACATTTTATTGATTTATTTCTCAAGGCAGATCAGTCGATTTGAAATGTTGCGGCGTATTGATCGCTGTCAGAAAAGCGTATACGAGCTGAAATGCGAAAAAAAATTTTTTACGGGTGGTGGATTGTCTTAGCGACAAACATCATCTGCATGCTGGGCTTCGGGACCTGGCTTTACAGTTTCGGTGTCTTTTTTAAACCAATGATGACTGAATTCGGCTGGACCCGGGCCATGACCGCGGGCGCGGCCTCTTTGCGAAGCGTGGAAGGCGGTGTGGCCGAACCGTTAGTCGGCTGGGCCGTGGATAAGTACGGAGCCCGAGTGGTCATCATCATAGGCGCTATTATATCAGGCCTCGGTTTTTCGCTGATGACCTTTGTAAACTCACTCCTGACTTTTTACCTGTTTTACGGCCTCCTGCTCTCCATAGGCATGAGCGCCATGCTTTATATTCCTGCTTTTACGGTGCTGGCCAAATGGTTCAGGCGCAAATTAACCCGGGCCAATGCCGTGCTTGCAGTGGGAGCGGGGTTAGGCGGACTCATTTGCGCTCCGACCGTGGCTGTACTCATCAAGCACTTCGGGTGGCGTTTGGCCTTCTTGGCTATTGGTATTCTTATCTGGGTCGTAGTGATACCCCTGGCCTTCGTGGTCAGGGAAAGTCCCGAGGAGATGGGGCTCAGGCCTGACGGTGACCCGCCTGTTTTAGATAATAATGGGGAAGTTCAGCCGGAACCTGATGAGCGGGCAATAAAAGCTCCAGCAGACCCCCAGACCTCGGATTTCACTCTCAAGCAGGCCATGATGACATCAACCTTCTGGCTTATATGCCTGGCCTTTTTCTTTCAAAGCATGGCCCATTCCGTGGTTTTTGTGCACGCTGTTCCGGCCTTGACCGACGCCGGAATATCCATGCAAAAAGCCGCGTTCGCCATCGGCCTTTTAACGTTTGTCAGTATTGCCGGCAGGCTTTCCTTCGGGTATTTAGGGGACTTCGTTGTAAAACGTTATCTGTTCATGGTTTCTTACGCTTTCATGGGCACCGGCGTCCTGATACTGAGGAGCGCTCACACCATGCCCATGGTTTACCTTTTTATCGCTCTGTTCGGCGTAGGGTTCGGGGGAAACGTCCCGCTGATGCCTGCCATCCGGGCCGAGTATTTCGGCCGAAAGTCGCTGGGGAAAATTATGGGCTTCATGTCCCCGATGATCATGGTGGCCGGTGCGCTGGGGCCTGTTTCAGCCGGTTATCTTTTTGACACCACCGGAACTTACCGGGTGGCTTTCTTGTTGATCGGCGTACTTACTTTCTGTTCAGCAATCGCCATGTTTTTCGCCCGGCCTCCGGCACTGCCTGAGGCGTCAACCGTTCAAGCAGTTTGAGGTTATAAAACAAAGCAGATGATTCTTAAAAATTAACTGTGTTAAATCGGAGCTGAGTGGAAATGCGAAAAAAAATTTTTTACGGATGGTGGATTGTCCTGGCGACAAACATTATCTGCATGCTTGGTTACGGGACCTGGCTTTACAGCTTCGGCGTTTTTTTCAAACCCATGATGGCGGAATTCGGCTGGACCAGGGCCATGACCGCCGGGGCCTATTCTCTCAGAAGCGTGGAGGGCGGCATAGCATCCCCCCTGGTGGGATGGGCCGTGGACAAGTACGGATCGCGCGTAATCATAATAATCGGCGCACTCATATCCGGCCTCGCCTTTGCCTTAATGTCTTTGATCCACTCCCTGCTGGGTTTTTATCTGTTTTACGGGATCGTGCTTTCAATCGGGATGAGCGCCATGCTCTACCTGCCCGCAGATACCGTTTTGTCCAAATGGTTCGTTCGCAAGTTATCGAGGGCCCTGGCTGTCTTGAAGACAGGAGCCGGATTCGGCGGTCTCATCTGCGCTCCTATCGCTGCGGTTCTCATTACCCACTTCGGGTGGCGCGCAGCATTCCTGATTCTGGGAATCGCTGTCTGGGTCATTGTCATCCCCCTGGCCCTGGTCGTCAGAAACAGTCCGCAGGAAATGGGGCTGAGGCCGGACGGTGATCCGCCGTTTCAAGAAGACCGGGAAGAAGCCGAAGTAAAGAGGAAACCAGGAAAGCAATTTTCAGAGCCAGAACCGGCCAGGGATTACACTTTGAAACAAGCTCTCTCATCGTCTACTTACTGGCTTCTTTGTGCGGCTTTTTTCTTTCAAAGCATGGCCCATTCCGTGGTCATAGTTCACTCCGTGCCTCACCTCACCGACATAGGTATTTCACCGGAAAAGGCTGCTTTCTCCCTTGGCCTTTTGACTCTTGTCAGCGTAATCGGCAGGCTCCTGTTCGGGTATTTAGGGGATATAATCGTTAAGCGCTATCTTTTTATGTTCGCCTACTTTCTGGAAGCCTGCGGCGTCCTGGTCTTGATGACCGTCCGAACGATGCCCCAGGCTTATATTTTCATAGCCCTGTTTGGTATCGGCTTCGGCGGGACTGTTCCTCTGGCGCCGGCTATACGAGCGGAATACTTCGGCCGGGCTGCTTTTGGGAAAATACAGGGTTTTATGACCCCCGTAACCATGACTTCGAGCGCTGTGGGGCCTATCTTCGCCGGTTATCTTTATGACACCACCGGGTCATATCATACCAGTTTTTTAGCCACCGGACTGCTTACGTTCCTGGCTATTGTTATTATCTTTTTCGCCAAACCGGCGAGACTTCCTCTCCAGGAGAGGGCGCAGGTCGGCTGAAGCCTCTTCACCCCTTCCGCGCCATCGGTATACTCCGGACGGGTTAAGGAAAAAATAAAAATAAACGAATTATATGAAAAGACTAGACCTAAAATTCAATACTGTCAAGCCGGCTCAAGCAGTGATTTGAGGCAGGTTTTAAACACGGTGACCAGGCGCTGTGGCCAATGTTTCCAGCCTTATTTAAACCTCTTCACGCAAATGGCTATTTCGGACGCTTCATCCAGGCTGACCCCGGCGCTCACCCCGGCCTGGAGCGTATTTTTGAATTCGATCCCGTAAAGCCCCTTTAGCATCCTGTTAAGGACGACGCGCAGATTCGCATCCCGATACCGGGCCACGGCTTCAAAGCCGCGCGATAAATACGAGGACGCGGGCAGGCCGCCCATGAATTGCGGCACCGGGGGGATGGCAGGCAGCCCCTTGGCGATGACGGCCTGGACGCCCGCATCGGCCATCCAGGCCAGCGTGTCTTCCAGGAGCCGCGTGCCGATGCCTCTGCCGAAATAGCGCGAATCGCGCGCGTCCGTGTCATCGAGCTGGCCGACATGGTAGCAGAACAAGGCCAGGGTCCGGTCAGGCAGCGAGGGCGCGCGGCCTTCAAAGTCCATCCAGTAGAGCGGGTCCATAAGCCCGGCAGGAGATATGGTGTTCGGGACGTACAATCTAAACTGGAGCTGGCCCACGTGCCGGTCTCCCTCGAAGGCGAGCATGGCTGACGAACCCAGGGCCTCGATGCGCTGAAGTACCTCTTCCCGGCTTCCCTGGTGCTGAAGGGGAACGCGGTCAACATCGGCTTTGGTAAGCAGCCGGTAATGAATCCGACCTTCCGACTCGTTCATCTCGCTTCCTCCTGATAAGATATGCCTTTCGCTTAAAAAGGCTTTTTATTTCTCAGTCCGCTTCCAGGATAAAAACCGCCCGCAAGCGGATATCGCGTGACGAAGCGCCGATCAAAATCTCAAATTCACCCGGTTCAGCGACCCAGGCTTTCTCGCTCTGGTCCCAGTAAGCCAGCGAACGTTCATCCAGCGAGAACTCAACGAGAGTGCTTTGGCCTGGTTTAAGAGCGACTTTTTTAAAGGCTTTAAGCTCCTTCCGGGGCCGGGCCACCCGCGCTTCCGGGTCACGCACGTAAAGCTGAACCACTTCCTGCCCGGCGCGTTCACCGCTGTTGGTCAGCTTGAATGCAACCTTAACGGGTTCGCCCAACCGGCACACCGGCTTCACCGAGACCTCGCTATACTCAAAGGTGGTGTAGCTTAAGCCGTGGCCGAAGGGAAGGCGCGGTTTGATATCGCGCGTGTCATACCAGCGATACCCGACAAAAATCCGCTCGCCATAGAGCACCCGATTGTTTTCGCCGGGATAGTTGGTAAAGGCCGGCGTATCCTCCAGGCGCATGGGAATGGTCGTCGGCAGCCTGCCGGACGGATTCACCTCGCCGAAGAGGACATCGGCCAGTGCGTTGCCGAACTCCTGGCCGGGGAACCAGGTAATGAGGGCGGCCTTGGCCTTTTCAAACCAGGGCATGTCCACCGGACTACCCACGTTTAAGACCACCACCGTGTTCGGGTTGGCCGCGCAAACGCGTTCGATTAACTCATCCTGCCGGCCGGGCAGTGACATATCCGCGCGGTCGTTTCCCTCTGATTCCCAGTCACTGTTCGTGCCGACCACCAGGATGGCGGCGTCAGCGTTCGCAGCGGCTTCCACGGCCCGTTCCATTAGATCAGAAGGCACCGGAGGCAGCACGCCAACCTGCAAGCCGGCGATCATGAACCCGTGATCACGCCTGTATTCAATCACCAGTTCATACGGCTGGCCGGCCTTCAGCTCCACCTCCTGCCGCTCCTCAACCGTGCCGAAAGAATAAAAAGAATCGCCCGGAGTCTGCCTGGTCCAGTTGTCTATAATCTGTTTACCATTGAGAAACATGCGGCTCAGCCCGGCGCTCATCAAGCCGAAAGTATGTACGCCGTCTAGCTCCGGGGTGTATATGGCTGATAATCGTGCGCTGAACCGGCCGGTTGTGACCACGGAACCGAAGGCGCCAAACCAGGAAATCTTACTGCGCTCCTCCAGCACGGTCTCGGCCGGTTCCCCTGAAAAATCCAGGTTATCAAAATATTCAAGGGAAAAACCCTGCCCTTCCTGCCCCAGCATCGGTTTCAGGTGTTCTGTCTTGAAGCCGGGGAGATATTTGTGCGTCAGGCAGCCTTTTTCGTAACGCACCTTTACCCCGTCACCCAAGCGTTTCTTCAGGGCTTCTAATGGATGAACCTGGTAATGGGGCCTGACGCCTGAACTCCCGCCGCCCTGAATCTGCCCCTTGACGGCGTTGGGCCCGATGACGGCCACCCGCTTGAGAGAAGCGGGGTCTAAAGGAAGCATGCCCTCGTTCTTGACAAGCACCATGCCTTCAGCCGCGGCGCGGCGAGCCAGGGCGCGGTCTTCCGGCCTGTTGACGCTTCGTTCCTCGACTTCCTCAGGGTGGTCCATGCGTCCGGATAAGACGGTGATACGCAGTAATCGCCGCACCTTGTCGTCTATGGTTTTTTCCGCGACTTCACCGGCGCGAACCGCCTTGACCAACTTTTCGCCCATGGTGCGGGCAGGCCCTGGCATTTCCAGGTCAAGACCGCCATTGGCGTTGGCCACTGTTTCCAGGCACGCCCCCCAGTCGCTGACCACAAAACCCTTGAACCCCCACTCCTCTTTTAAAACCTTGGTCAGCAACTCGTAATGAGAGCTGGCGAAAATCCCGTTAATCCGGTTATAGGCCGACATAACGGACCAGGGGTCAGCCTCCCTGACTACCATTTCAAAGGGCCGGAGATAGATTTCGCGAAGGGTGCGTTCAGTGACCTCGGCGCTCAGGATGTGACGCTTAAACTCCGAGTCGTTGCAGACAAAATGTTTTAACGAGACGCCCACGTTTCTGCTTTGCACGCCCTTTACATATGCGACCGCGATTCTTCCGGTCAGATAGGGGTCTTCGGAGTAGCATTCGAAATTGCGTCCGCCCAGCGGGGTGCGGTGAATATTGATGGTCGGCGCCAGCAGTAACTGCGCTCCTTTGGTCTTGGCTTCCTCGCCCAGCGCTTCTCCCACCCGGTAAACCAGCTCCGTATTCCAGGTAGCGGCCAGGCATACGCCCACAGGAAAACAGGCTGCCGTCGCTCCGCTCATAATGTCACCGCGCGCGCCATTGGGACCGTCGGTTACTTTGATCGGCGGAATGCCCAGACGTTTAACCCCGGCAGTGTGCCATGGCCCCGACCCGGAAACCATGGCTATTTTTTCTTCCAGGGTCATCTGGCCTAACAATGCTTCAATTCGGTGCACAATTTAACTCCTGCGGATTTATCTAAAGTTGCCTTGTAAAATCCCACTTTATATGCTGGGTTTTTCGGTGTCAATAAAAGTAAAAACGAAGGGATTCTTTTCAATGGAAAGGCCCTGACAACGAGTTCAGCTAAAGCGCGAAGTTTTTAAGAGGTCTCAAATGATGCTTGACAGAGCAGCAGGACTCGGGTACAAAATCAAGCAGGAAGCAAAGGCCAGGCGGCTTAGCGAATCACTGAAAAAAATGCGCTCGTAGCTCAGCTGGATAGAGCGTCGGACTACGAATCCGAAGGCCGCCCGTTCGAGTCGGGCCGGGCGCACCAGGAATTTTAAAGGATTTATCTATCTCTAGATAAATCCTTTTTCTTTCGGAATGACAATAGCGTGACATTGAGGGATTTTTTTAAAGGCTACCAATATTTAATTGAGGGGCTAGGTTTGAGAGAATGACTCGACTGTTCCTCTTGTCCTTCGGACACAGACAAACAAGTCGTCCAGGGCACCCGCCCATGCCGTTTCACGCTGTCAGGGACTTTGCTTCTTTCTCAACACCTTCATCATATTTTCCAACCGTTGCCTCTGCCTCCGCTTTAATTTCAATTTTCGAGGATTCAGGTTCAGGGACCAAGGCCTAGGATCCCCAGTTCATGATCCAGAATCTGATTTCATCCGTGGCAGCCATATTGGCTTCAAAAATGATAGAACCATCATCCTGAGGGTATATCTCCCGGCTTTCGCGCCAGATTTTTTTTGATATAACCGGCCAAAACCGGGATAAAAACACATCAAGGCGGGAAAGGTATACGCAGAGAAGGAAAAATAGGGTATATTAGATCAAAAAATGAGCGGCAATCGACCATACTCCCTTGAAAAGAGATCATGTTAGAGAAGGTGAAAGGGATAATATATGGCTTGGCCATCGGGGATGCCCTGGGGGCTTCCACTGAATTCTTGTCCCTTGCTCAAATAAAGTTAAAATATGGCCAAAAGGGAATTACTGACCTCCCTGATCC
>CAZVRN010000006.1:0-18579 GCA_964629485.1 uncultured Thermodesulfobacteriota bacterium
AGCGCACAGCCAGTCGGTAACCGAGGCCCGGCCTTATTATCTATGCCTGGACCTGGAGGGGGCCAGAATATGGCTGGCCCTCAAGAGAGCTGAAAAAACAGAGGAAATAAGCCCTGAAATCAGTTCCGTCACCCTGCCTTCCGGAACGGGTTTCAAGGATGTTATCCATTCGAACGGCGGCATGTTTAAGGAAGGCGTGGTAACTTTCGCCTTCTGGCCCAACGGCGGAAACGAACCTGGGACTATTCATCTGGAAAATAATTCAGGCGAGGAAATGACAATCTTTTTGCGGCCCTTCCTCGGCCAAACCGAAATTCATCAGGGTTACCTGCGTGAGGAAGTGGAGTGATAAAACATCGGCAAAAAGGGTTCACCCTGCTGGAAATCATGATCGCCCTGGCCTTTATCGCCGTGGCGCTGGTGGCTGTTGTCCATGCTCAGGGCCAGGGACTTAAGCTTACGGATCAGGTCCGTTTCACCTCCCGCTCCGTCTTTCTGGCCCGGGGGCTCATGACAAAAGCGCAGCTTCAGACCGGCTTGACGGAAGGGCTGGAGAAGGGTCGGTTCGAGGAACCGTTAAACTATCTGGCCTGGGAGCGCGAAATTGTCCCGGTTTCCCTGTTTCGAGGTCTTTACAAGATCGTGATACGCGTCCACCGGGCTGACGAACCGGCCGCCAGCGGTTTGGTTCTGGAAGGTTTCGCCTACAGGGAATCAGGATGAGGAAACAGACCGGGTTAACCCTTTTGGATTTGCTCGTGGCCATAACGCTTCTGGCCATTATCCTGACCACGATTTACTGGGTCTTTGCCAACCACCAGCGATCTGTGGAAGCGGCTTCCGAGGCGAGAGACGCTTACGGGCAGGGACGCCTGATTTTGGATCGCATGGTCAGGGATGTCACGGGCGCCTGGCTGCCGGCGGGTAAACGCCCGAAGGCCGGGTTTGCCTATCTTTTCAGCGGCCGGGAGACTGGCTTGGATTTTATTACCACGGCCCATCTCTCGTCGGACATCGCCCCCGGGCTGGACCTGGTCGAGGTTGGTTACCGAATCATGAAAAATGAACGAGAAGACGATTTCACTCTGGTGCGCCGCCAGGATTCCACACCGGATGATGACGCCGAGGATGGCGGATCAGAGATCATTTTAACCAAATCCCTGAAGGCTATTGAGATCGGTTATCTCAACCGGTCGGGGCAGGAGCTGTCCGAGTGGGAGGCCGAGCAACTCTCCGAACTGCCATATGCCGTTAAGATATCCCTGACCTTGACCGCGGCGTCTGGTAAACAAGAGACGTTTTCCACAGTAGTAGCCCTGGCCCTGGCCTGGCCAAGGGTCAAATTCGTAAAGCTTCCCCCCGGCTGGGAGGGATTGTTATGAGCGGTTCAGGCCGTTCCAGCCTCTGGCCCGGGCAGTTCAAAACCAGAAAAGGAATCGCCCTGCTGATTACCCTCCTGGTTGTGGGGCTGCTTTCTGCCTCGGCGCTTTCTTTTATTCGAATGGCCAACCTGGAAGCGCGCGTGGTTGACAACACCTATGCGCTGACACAGGCGGAGATACTCGCCCAGGCCGGCCTCAAGGGAGCTATGGCCCTGCTTGCCACGGACAACCGGGGTCATGACGCCTTGGATGAACCCTGGGCCGATTTCAATCGCTATGCCGCCGCGGCCGGCGTTTTTTTTGAAGAGGGAAGTTTCAAAGGGAAGATTGAGGATCTTTCTGGCCGTATCAACCTTAATACACTGGTTTCGAGGCAGGGCAAGGTGAACCAGCAAAAACAAGCCCAGGTCGAACGCCTGTTTGAATTGCTCGAACTGGACCCAGGTCTGGTGGAGCCGATCCTGGACTGGCTTGACCCGGATGACGAACCCCGCCTCGACAACGGGGCTGAGAATAATTATTATTTATCCCTTAAAAATCCTTATCCCTGCGCCAATGGGCCGCTCGACTCATTGGGGCAGTTGACCCTGATCAGGGGATTTACACCGGAAATTGTTTATGGCACCCGGGGAAAACGCGGCCTGGCCGACCTGGTTACGGCTTACGTGGACGATTCGACAACCCGCGGCCGGATCAATATCAACACGGCTGATATTCCAGTACTCATGAGCCTGCATAAAGACTTGACGCGCAACCTCGCAGAGGAGATATTAAAGTACCGGGAGACCCACCCGTTTAAAAGACCGGAGGAATTGCGTGACAAGTTTGGCCTGGCGCCGGAGCTCTTTAATGATATCTTCGGACTGATCTCGGTCAAAAGCACTCATTTCCTGGTGCGCGTGCAAGGCCTTTTCCGCCAGGCGCGGGTGGTGGTGACAGGAATCATCAAGAGAGACGACAAGGGGATCACCTTGATTTATTACAAGACCGGCTGAGGAGGTTGCTTGGCTTTCAGTTTATTTTCGGAAATTCTGAGCGCGGGTGAAGCGGTGGGCCTCAGCCTGGGCCGGGGGGCGGCGCGGGCCGTGATGCTGGCTAAATCCGACAAGGGATTTGAACTCATTGATTCAGTATCGGTCGAGTTTCCGGCCGGCCGTGAGCCGCATTCCGCCGAGATGGAAGCCGCCCTGGCCGAAGTGGCCGGGTTGGTCCTGAAAGAAAGGCCACGGCTGGTGGCCAACGTTGAGGCCCATTTGTCCAGGCTGTACTTTTTCGATCTGCCGTTTGACCGGGCGAACAAGATTCGGCAGGCCCTGCCCTACATTATTGAGCCGCTTACCATGACCCGGGTCGAGGAGCTCTTTTTCGACTATCTGCCTTTGACCGAGAGCACCAGGAAAGGTGCGCCCGCCGTAGCCGTGGCCGCCGAACCTGAAGAAGTGTCTTCAGTTGTAAATCGTCTCCAGGCGGCCGGGTTGAATGCGGAAACCGTTCTGCCTGACAGCCTGGGGCTCATCGAGGCCGGCCGATATTTTTTCGAAGATCAAAGTTTTTCACAACCTTTTCTTTTTTTGGACCTGGGCGCCGGTCAAACCAGTATGGTCTTGTTTGACCAGGGTCGAGCCTCCATCGCCCGGACAGTACCTTTCGGCGGCCTGCATTTGACCAGGGCCCTGGCGGAAGCAAAAAAAATCGATATATCCGAGGCCGAAGCTATAAAAAGAAAAATAAATTTGGGTGAAAATGACCTCTCTGGAGACGGAGCGATCCTGGCTGAAGCCTGGAAGGTGCTGATCGCCGAGATCGAAAGAACCCTGGCTGCAGCACCGGCAAGTCCGCCTGAACCAAAGCCTGTTCTGGCCCTGGCCGGCGGAGGGGCCCATACGCCCGGATTGACCAGGTTCCTTAAAAATCAACTCGGCTTCGAGGCTCGCCTTTTAAACGATGAAACACCCGGGGCCAGCCGGCTTCCCGGCCTTAAGCCGGAACTTGTGCCTGCCGCCGGCCTGGCCATGCTGGGTCTTGTCTCCAGACCACGGCCCAACCTGCGGCAGGGAGAACTTGCCCCACAGCAAGCCCTGGTTCGCTATCGCAAATCACTGATCCTGATGGCCGCCGGCCTGTGCCTGGCCGCCCTGCTGAGCATCCTGACCCTGGCTCTGGATTACCGTCACCAAAAAATACGCTACAACGAGGTTAAGGCTGAAATTACACGGGTCTTCAAAGAAGCCTCCCCGGAGACCACGCGGATTGTCTCTCCCCTGGCCCAACTCCGCCAGAAGGTCGAAGAAGCTCGTTCCGGAGTCTCGGGGCTGGCCTCCAGCCGAAGGCGGGTTTTGGACCTGATTCTGGAAGTGAGCCGTGTGGCCAAGGCGCGGCCGGGCCTGCGCCTCCTGGACCTTTCCCTGACCCCCCAAACCCTGGAGCTTCAATGGGAAGGCGGGAGTTTCGAGGATATTGACCGTCTTAAAAATGACCTGGGCGGCCTGCCTTTTTTCAGCGAGGTTTCGGTGGGCGGGGCCAGGGTGGATCCGGTCACTCGAAAATTAACCTTCAAGCTCACACTGAAGAGGCGGTTGGAATGAAACTCAATCAAAGAGAAATACTGATTGTTTCCGCCGGTCTTATCTTCATCTTTTGCGTGGGGATTTATCTCTTCCTGCTCGCCCCCTTGACCGAACGACGGGATCATCTCAAGATCGTCACCAACCGGCTGGAGAAGAACCTGGCCGAGATGCGCACCCTGGCCGCTGAGTACCAGGCCCTGGCCGACAGGCAGGCTCAGTTGCGAGTCAGGGTTCAGACCAGGGGTAAGGATTTCGCGCCTTTCAGTTATCTGGAAACAATGGCCAGGCAAGCCGGCCTGGGGAAAAACATCGAATCAATGACCCCCTTGACCTCAACCGGGGATGACAGCGCGGCCATGGCTGAATTCGATGTGAAATTGTCGGGCATCGGTTTGGAAGAACTGGTTCGTTTTCTTTACCGTATTGAAACCAGCGACAAGGTGCTTTTTATCAACAACCTTCGCATCAGGCCCCGCTATCTGACACCCAATCAGCTTGATGTGACCCTGCGCGTCGCCACTCCCGCTCCCAGCAAATGATTTCACGGTGGAATAAACTGCTCATCGTTTTGGCCCTGGCGGTTTACATCGCAGCGGTGGCGCTGGTGGCGCTGTTTTATGAATTCCCGTATGAGCCCGCCTTCAGGATGATCCGGAACCAAATTGAGGCATCGAGTCTCCTGCGGTTCAAGCTGGGTGTGCCGCGGCCTAAAATGCCTTTTTCCCTCAGCCTGGATAAACTGAGTGTCGGCGCGGCCGGATTTCCTGAGACGTTCTGGCTGGTTACATCCGATGAAGTCAGTATTAAACTGAAACCAACGCGCCTGGCAAGCGGGCACGTAAGCGGCCGGTTCAAAGTAGCGGCCTGGGGCGGCGGCATCAAGGGCCGGTTTGATTACCAGTTGTTTGGCGCTCGTACATTCAGCCTGAGCTTCACTGATATTAATTTTCCAGACTTCACCCTCGTTGATGGAAATAACTTCGGCAACCTGACCGGCAAATTACAGGGTCATGGAACTGTTTACGTTCAACACGGCGCCGGTTCTCGAAAAGGTTCAGGAATGGTGAAAATAGAATCAGGCCGTTTTGCGGGCCGTCTTCTTCCCGATCTGCCCAGGCTTAAAATTGATTTCGAGCTTCTGGAACTTAATTTCAGCCTCAAAGATGACCAATTGATTATCGAAAGCCTGAACATGAGAAGCCCGGACATAAACGGAAGATTAACCGGACAAATCAAAAATTTCGAAAACCCGGTTCTTAGACTGAGTGGTTCGGTGAGCTTGGGGCCGGCAAACAAACCAAAAACCAGGCTAAACTTCATCCTGACAGGTCCGGCAGAAAAACCTCGTTTGCGCTTTGGTCCTTCCCTTAGTACCCATCCCGGCAAGTAATATCATTTCAACATATACTTTTCAGGCATATTTTTTAACGGATTAAGAACCGAAATTTTGTTAAAATTGCGAAGGACTTAATTTGAGCGCGTAGAAATATTACTAATATTTCAATGACTTAAATTCGAGGCCGGCCAAGAGTTCGGGTAGAGGCAAAAGTTCTCCAAAGCCCCGGGCAATAAATATTATTGAAACTACTTCAATTTAGAGGTAGTTTATGGTATTAATAGAATTAGACCTGTCATCTTTTAATGTATCTAATCTGGACGAGATCCTTAAATGCGTGAAGCGTTGGGCTGAAACACCCTAAGGAATTGTTATTTTCAAATCTAGGGGATTTTATGCCATGGCGATAAGTCAGGAATTTTTTAAAAATTTCATAAATAGCCTAATCCAAATTCACAGCTCGCTCAGTGTAATGAGAACCTCTGAGACTATCGTCGAAAATGCGGCACAGCTTTTCGGGGCGCGGGGAGCAAGCTTGATGCTGTACGACCATGGCACCAAGACCCTGAAAAGTTCCGCCGCCTGCGGCTTGAGCCAGTTCTACCTAAACAAGGGCCCGGTCGCCGCTGATAAGAGCCTGGGGGAAACCCTGCAAAGGGAACCGGTGGTAATTCTGGACGCAACCCAGGATGAACGGATACAGTACAAGGAGGCAGCCGCCCTGGAAGGAATTAAGAGCATCATCGGGGTGCCTTTGCACGTGGGCAACATGCTTGTCGGAGCGCTAAGGCTGTATTTCGACCAGATCAATAAGCCGGACCCGGAACGGTTGGCCCTTTTAGAAAACATGGCTAACCTGGCAGGACTGGCCTTGAAAAAAAGTTTTTACTTCTCTTCATTTCAGGCGGCCCTTCGCTCGATTCACGGCTTACATTCCTATCAAAAACTGGACGATATTCTTAAAAACCTGGTCACGAGCGCCGCCCGTGGCACATATGCCAAGGGCTGCATCTTATGGCTGCTGGACGAAGAGACCAAAACGCTGAAGCACGTCAGCGGATTCGGGATGAGTAAGAGTTACATGGAAAAAGGTCCTGTCTCAATAAACCGAAAACTGAATGAAGTCGAGACCGGCAATCCGCTGATTTGCTACCGCATTACTCAAGGTGAGTGCATTCAGTATGTGGATCAGGCGCTCGACGAAGGGGTTCAGGCCATTTGCGGATTCCCGGTTTCGGTTGTGGACAAAATTGTCGGCGCTCTCAGGTTTTACTTTCAGTTTGAATTTGAGCCGGACGAGGATGATCAAACTTATATGGCTCTCCTGGCCGATCAGGTTGGAATCGCCCTGGAAAAATACCAGCGCGTTATCCCTCTTAAAAACAAAGAGAACATCCCTCGAAATACACTTGCTCAGGCGACAGAATCTTCGTTCAAACAGCGCGTTACTGAATCATGAGAGAGTACAAGCTGGTCGCAGCAACGCAAAACAAAAATAAAATAAAAGAAATCATGGATCTTCTGGCAGGGCAGCCCATTCAAATCATGGGCCTTGATGATTTTGACCCCACAGCGGTTCCTGCGGAAGACGCGGATACATTTGAAGAAAACGCCTATCTCAAGGCCAGCTTCTACGCCCGTATTCTGGGCCTTCCGGCCCTGGCTGATGATTCCGGTTTAATGGTGGAGGCATTGGGTGGAGCGCCCGGTGTTCATTCCGCCCGCTGGGCCGGGGAATCTGCAACGGACGCCGAGAAATGCGAGTTGCTGCTCAAAAAAATGGAAGGTCGGAAGAATCGGCGAGCCTCCTTTGTCTGCGCCCTGGTGCTGGCCGTCCCCACTGGTCAGGCTTTGACCTGGGTCGGTCGCTGTGATGGAGAACTGACTACCCAGCCACGCGGGTTCAATGGGTTTGGATACGACCCGATCTTTTATTATCCCCCGCTCAAAAGGACGTTTGCCGAACTTACCAGGGCCGAAAAAGGAGAGGTCAGCCACAGGGGTCTGGCCCTGGCTGAATTTAAATCGGACTTCGAGAAGGTCCTTAGATGGCTCGATCAGTTCGCGTGCGAAATCCCGCCGGCTGGAGTGTAACAGCCTTCCTGAGACAAAACCGTTGACCTTTTTTAATGTAGCGATATACTTAAGGAATTAAGTTCGAGGAGCCTTAAATGCCTGAAACAGTCGAACTGCCAGAATGGGTCTGGATAGTCATTGAAACAGACGGTGACCGGGAAAATCTTTTTGGCCAGCATGATCAGGAAGCAGATATCTTTTTCGTTCCCTCTTTTTACAGCCAGGAAGCCGGGGAAGCCTGTCTGAAATATTTGCAGAAAGTGCCTGAGCGAAAATACGAAGTTCAAGCCATGCGTTCGGCCGAAGTGCTCAAGGCAATACAAGGCCGGGATTACCAGTTATTTATTTTCGACGCAAGCGGCCGGGTGCTCGAAAAATTGATTGCCCCTCCGCCTCAATCCTGAGCCGGCGGCCTGCAAGTCAGAAGGTTTTTTTAAGCTCTCGGCAAAACTTCGGCCCTTAGCCGAATTCATTATAAACTTTCTTGGGCTCAACAAAATTACTGTTTTTTAAGAGGACTCAATCCAGGGCGCTGATTAAATTGAAGACATCTTCTTTTTTTCTGACCAGCTGCTTGAGCACCGCTTTGAAATCCCGGCCGGTCATGTTTATCTTTTTAAGCAGTTCTATGGAGGGCGTTTGAAAATACGGGCTGCCGCTGGCGCCGATTTGAATATAACGGGCTGCGAAATCGGCCAGGTGAAGGCATATGGAGAGGTCGAGGTTATTTACAGCGTTCAGGGGCTGGTGATGATGTTCAATTGCCTCGGCCAGGACCTCGGGGATATTCCAGTGTCTCAGTAAAATCCCGGCCACACCGGCATGACTCAGCCCGAGTTCGCTTATCTCGGCTTCGAAAAAGTCCAATCTTTCTTCGGCGATCCTGCGGAGCACGCGGCTGAACTCTTCCTCAAAATAGATCAGCATAACCAATTTGCCGATATCATGAAGGATCCCGGCGGTAAAAGCGTCTGAGGCATCAAGGGATGGCATTTCCAGGGCAATGCTTTCAGCAAAAACACCGACCGCGGTAGTATGCGCCCAGAAGGCGTTCAGATCAAAATTTTCATATTGGTTCTTGGGGGAAAAGTAGTGAATAAAAGATGCACCCACGGCCAGGCTTCGGACCATATCAAATCCCAGGATCACCACCGCCCTCTCAATGGTGGTGGCCTTTTCCCTGAGACCGTAGTAGGCTGAGTTCGCTACGCGAAGGATGCGGGCGGTCAGGGATTGGTCCTGATTCAAGACCCTGATCAAATCTTTGACTGAAGAGTTGCTCGAAGCGGTCATGTGCATGATCTGGCTTAAAACCACCGGAATAGTCGGCAGGTCCTGATCCATCAGAGACAGGGTTTTGATGACCCGGGCTTCCAGCGAGTCGTTTAATTCGGTTACTTGCTTCACCGTCATCGACTATAAGCGTGGTTTAACCAAGCAGTCTAACAGAATCTTCTTATAATTCTCATAAGTTGTATCACATAAAGCATCACCAGTCAATAAAGTTCTGACTTCTCAGGTTAAAAGGGCTAAAATAGTCGGGCCACAAATCATGGGTTATTTCGCAAAATCCACGGCCCGCGTTTCACGAATGACGGTTACCCTGATATGGCCTGGATAGGAGAGTTCCTTCTCGATTTTCCGGCATATTTCATTACAGAGAAGTGATGACTCGGCATCATTGACTTGATCGCTGTCAACAATTATTCGCACTTCCCGCCCGGCCTGTATGGCATAAGATTTGGATATCCCCTTGAACGAGGAAGCGATTCGCTCCAGGTCTTCCAGGCGTTTGACGTATGTTTCAAGCATTTCGCGCCGGGCCCCCGGCCTGGCGCCGGATAACGTATCGGCCGCCTGAACCAGCACCGCAAGTACGCTATCCGGGGGGACATCCTCGTGATGGGCTCGAATAGCGTGAACCACCTTGTCCGTCTCTCCGAATCTTTTGGCCAAATCCGCGCCGATCAAGGCGTGAGGGCCCTCGACCTCGTGGTCTACGGCCTTGCCAATATCATGCAGCAGCCCGGCGCGTTTGGCCTGCTTCACGTTCAGCCCCAGTTCCGCAGCCATAATGCCGCATAAAAACGATACTTCTATGGAGTGCTGGAGCACATTCTGGGCATAGCTTGAGCGGTATTTAAGCTTCCCGAGGAGCCTGATTAAGTCCGGGTGAATTCCATGCACGCCGACATCAAAGGCGGCTTGCTCACCAGCTTCACGAATACTGGCTTCAACCTCCTCGTTTACCTTGTTCACGATTTCCTCTATCCTGGCCGGATGTATGCGGCCGTCGGAAATGAGACGTTCCAGCGACAGCCTGGCCACTTCTCTGCGGATTGGATTGAAGCAGGACAATATTACCGCCTCCGGGGTATCGTCAACAATCAAGTCAACCCCTGTCGCTGCTTCAATAGCCCGGATATTGCGCCCTTCACGGCCGATAATTCGGCCCTTCATTTCCTCTCCCGGCAGATTTACCACGGAAATCGTCCGTTCGGCGACATGATCCCCGGCATAACGCCTGATGGCCAGCGATAATATCTCTTTTGCTTTCTTATCTGCTGTCTCACGGGTTTCCGCTTCGATACGCCTGATGATCTTGGCTGATTCGTACCGCGCTTCCTCCTCCATATTTTTAAGAAGCATCTCCTTGGCCTGCTCCGAGGTAAAACCGGCTATTTTTTCCAGCAAGGCCTGCTGAGCTTTGGTCGACCCCTCAAGTTCCTTGATCTTTTTATCAATCACCTTCTCTTGTTGCGAAATCTTACTCATTCTTTTGTTGATATCCATTTCGCGTTCACTCAGCAAGTCCGCCTTCTTATCCAGGTTTTCCTCCTTCTGCAGCAACCTCCTTTCCAGCCTGTTCTGTTCAGCCCGCTGTTCTTTTATCTCACGTTCGAACTCCTGTTTCATCTGGTAAAGGATGTCCTTATTTTGAAGGGCGGCTTCCTTTTTTAAGTTGGCGGCCTCTCTCTGGGCCTCTTCAATCATACGCTGAGAAAGCTGTTCAATCGAGCCTAGCTTGGCCTCAGTTGTATGCTTGCGCCACGTGGCTCCAATCACCGTGCCAGCCACCAGCGCCAAGACAGCTACAATAAATATTGTCAGAGACAAAAACATTTTAATGATAGCTCCTGTTATAGACTTCAGAAGTCACTTTTCCTCTGCCCCGGTGGGGGAAACAGCATACAAATACACTTTCCCCCGGAAAGCGGAAAACAATACAATTAACGACCGGAAAAAATAATAGATTCGATGAACAGGCAGGAGGGGTTCCTAAATTAAATTCACTTTATTCCATGGCGGCAAGAGTGGTTTTCTAACAATCCATGATTTACATCTCAAAATACAATTCGCAATAAAGACTAACTTTGCCTCTTAACGGCATGATTACCAGCTCTTGTTTTTTTATTAACAGGGTCGTAAAAAACGCCCTCGGCTACCATGTCATCTAAATATATTTATAATTAATATTATAATATTTTAAGGTCATTATTTATATTATGGGCTAAACGCCCGCTAAATGTTCGTCAATGCGAGCAGCAAGTTTAGCCGCATCATTTTTTACCTTCTGTCGAAGGCGTTCCAATTCCTCCGTAGCCTGAAAATAATCGCTCGCCGCTTTAAAGGCAGCCATGACCGCCAGGTCAGTCTGGGTCCCCACAAATGAACTGGAGCGAAGATTTTCCACCTGTTGATTAATATACTCGGCAATTTGAAGAATCTTCTCCCCGGAAGCGTCGCTCTTAATCCGGTAATCATGTTTGAGGATTCGAACGTTAACCAGCTTCACGAGTATTTAGCCTTTGCATACTATCCGGATTCGAACTTTTCAATCCGAGATAATACATCGTCAATTTTGGCTCGCACCTGTTCTTTCTCTTGCTCGTTTATCAATTCTTTCCGCTTGAGCTCTTCTATCTCTTCTTCCTTCTTCGATAAAAGTGCTTCAAGCTCCTCCTTGGCCTCTTTCATTTCCTGGCATTTAGCAAGGAGGGTCTCTATTTTCTGCGCCAATATTTCGAATTGATCCAACTGTTCAGATGCCATTTTTTCTACCATATCAAACAAAGATTAATCAATATCATATATTTTTCGTAATGAAAGTCAAGAAACAAAATTTATGCCTCCCTTTTCCTTGCTCAGAAGCGAAAAAAAACAAACAGCCGTAATGGATTTCCGCTCAGGAATCTCCGGGCAGCGACCCTAAAACACCTTTAATAAAATCCTTGAATCCGGGCTGATTATCCTGGGCCCACATAGCATTTACTGCGGCCGGGGTGTTGGCCGCTGATTTCCAGGCGCTGATCGGTTTCAGTTTTTTTCGGCGCACAAAAGCGGTCTTTACCAGAAAATTAATATCGCCCTGCACGGGCTGAAAATAAAGGAATCCGCCCTTGACGGCTATGGGCATGGGCAGCCCATGTTTTTTGAGGGCCTCCCATGAACTTCTTGGATCAGGGAAATGGTTGAAATTTTTGTTCATGTATCGGATATCCTCATTGGCGATGCCCTTGAGCTGAAAGCTTTCGATCATAACGTCGCGATTTAAAACAGGATCAAAGGCAGCCAGGGCGCCTTTTTGAGGATGCTCAGGATTATTGGCCACGATTTCCATAACCATATGATATCCCTGGGTTCCAAGTTTGAGAGCAAAAGCCAGGCCCGGCCAGTCAATAGCATTATTCAGATAGCTGAGGTCTTCGATATTGTATGATATCTTATCCGTGACCGCATTTAAAATTTCTCCAAATTCGGCGGCCTTCAGGTAGAGGCGGCGGCCGGATGTATCCAGGTGAAAAATTTGATTATCCATCGTCTCTTGCATGACCAACTGTCCATGGTTGTGAAGTCGCTTGGGAGAGGAAGGATCATAGAAAAAGCGGCCGTCCCTGAGATTGATGCCCGGAAAAGACGGCTGAACCATAAAAAATACATTTGCCCGGTCAAACCCGAAGAAGTGGGCTGAATCAAATTCAGCCACGATCTGCTCGGCCGTCTTTTCGTTGAGGACGACAAGCATCTTCTGCTGGGCCAGAACCGCGGCGGAATCAAGCCCGGAGTCCCTGGCGAGGTTGGAAATTTCAAAGGCTATTTGGAGCATGTGACGCCAGCCTAAAGAAAGAGGGAGAAGGCGCGACGGTTCAACCTCCATCTGCCCGGCCACTTCCTCGGGAGTCACTTCCCGGCCCTCTTCCCCGGAGATCATAGAAGCGATTTTTTCTACGGAAAGATCGCGGGCCGGATTTATCAAAAATTTCGTTCCGAGTTTGAGCCGCGTGGCCTCACCGGCGGCGGTATGCTCGCAGAAAAGCCGGCCGTCAATAACGGTCTGCCTGGCTTCAGCCATGTCCGAAGGGCTGATTTTATCATCCTCCAGGATAAAAATTTCCTTCGGGTCTTGGAGGCGGTCCAAATTCGGATAGGCGTTTAAGTCATTTTCAGCCTCCGCGATCTCAGAAATGGATTTAAAGGCGCTCAGGCGATGGCGGGCCAGTTCAAGGCAGGATTGGCGGTAGCTTTCAAGACTGGTTAAATCCAGTTTTACTTCATCTGTCATAATCCACCGTCCTTCAGATCAAGGTTAAATCGGGCAAAAACAAATTTCCCCAGGTCCAGGATATCCTGAAAAACAGGCTTTTCCTTACGGTTATGAAAATCGTGGACCAGATAAAAGGCGTCTTCCCTGATATGTGTTCCCTGAAGCGGCGAGGGGGTGTATACAGGGCCCGGATTATACTTTGCCTTAAATTCATAGCCCGGGGCCGGCCGAATCACCAGATCGGGTGCCAGGTCCAGGGCTGAACCCGCGTAAAGTTCTGACCTGGGGATAACGTCGGCCACCGCAGGTTCAGCTTGAAGGGAAAGCATAAGCTCGGCGGTCAGCTCCTGTATTCCGGCCGCAGGCGCCCTTCCTTCCGGGAACCTCGGGGGGCGGTTGAAGTAAAGCCTGGTCGGGTCAAGACCCAGAACCCGGGCCTCGGGCCCGAGGCGGTCCTGAAACCCGTGGGCCGCAAGCCAGCGGTTTAAGTGGAACTCCTCTTTAACCCCGGTAAAGCCGTGATCGGAGAGCATAACCAGGCATAAGTCTTCCTCTTGCCGGGACAATTCGGATGTCAGATCATAGACCCGGCCAACGACCTCATCCACGCGATGATAATAATCGAGGTAAAACTGGTGGATCGGACCCTGGTCTTCAAATTCCTGATAAAAAAAGTGGTTCAGCCGGTCCGTATCGGTCAGGGCGAGGAAAAACAAATCCCAATCGCCGGGCCAAAAGCGTTCAAGAAGGCGAACGCGATGTTCAAGGATCAAACAGAGCTCATTAAGAAAAGCCTGCCGATCCCGGTGAACCACCTCGAAATCAGCCTCCAGGCGATAGCCGATCTCATGAAGATACTGCGTCACCCAGGCCGGATACCCCGAGCGCTCGATGCTTACCGCCAGAAATCCTGAAACCATGATCCCCGAGAGCGGCCGGGCCGGGTAGGTCATGGGCACATTTATGACCACGGATCGAAAGTTTTTCAGGCCGAGCCAGTCCCACAAAGCCGGAACCCGAATTTGATTCGAACTGTTAAACCGGACCTGATACCCGTCTGCCGCGAACTCGGTGAAGCCGTAGATCCCGTGATCGGCCGGAGAGCGGCCCGTAAAAAAGGTAGTCCAGGCCACCGGTGAAATCTCGGGCACGGTGCTTAACATTTCACCGCACACGGATTCGGCGATCAATGCCTTAAGGTGAGGCATGACACCCGCCTCTGCCAGTTTTTGTATCAAAGACCAGCCTACGCCGTCCAGCCCCAGGACAACGACCTTAGGCCTTGAGGCAAGTTTTTTCAATCATCTCCCTCTTGGTCGAACATGGTGCGGGCGAAGATATCAAAGGCCTGAGCCACGGCCGGGTTACGGTCATCGAGTTCAAAGGTCGGTTTGCCGGCCTGGTCGTATTCATAAATCTCGTCATCCGCCCGGATAATTCCGGCCAGGGTCAGGCCTTCCTTCTCAATCTGAGCCAGCAGATCCGGGCTGGCTTCACCTTTCAACTGGTTAACAATTAAATACTTGCGCCCGACCATAATATTCATTTCATCCACCAGGTCCCAGATCCGCCGGGCCGCGGTCAGCCCGCGGCGGCTGGGGTCCGAGACCACGTAAAGGACATCGATTTCTTTGGTGGTCAGGCGGGAAATATGCTCCATTCCGGCTTCATTATCAATGACCAGATAAGAATAATTGGACGTCAATTTCTCCAGGATGCTGGCCAGCAGATTATTGGCCGCGCAATAACAGCCCGCACCCTCCGGCCGGCCCATAATGATCAGGTCGTAGCCGTCCGCTTCGACCAGGGCCTGATTCACCTTCAGCTCCAGGAAGATGTCCTTGGTCATTCCGGGTATACCGCCCTTTTTCATCTCCTCCCGGGCCTCACCCAGGGTTCCATTGATTTCAAGCCCCAGGACTTCGTTCAGGTTGGAGTTGGAATCCGCATCCACGGCCAGAATCGGTTTTTTCCCCTGGGTCAAAAGGTACTTAAGAGCCATGCCGGCCAGGGTGGTTTTACCGGTCCCGCCCTTACCGGCCATGGCAATGGTTGTGCTCATCGCATGCTCCTTGTGGTCCTGATATTCATATGAATCATTTATAACTTAATCCTGCCCCAGAAGCCTGCGTCCCATCTGGTAAGCCTTTTCAAGGAGTTCTTTGTTCTCTTTGGCCGGTTCGAGGTTGCTGTTTGAGTGAATGATCCGGCCCACTTCCTTCATACCGAAGCCGCTGCCTACCATACCGCCGAGCCACCTTATGGACCGGCTGTATTGATCCGGGTCAGGAGCTCCCTGGGAAACAACCAGGGCATAAGTCTTCCCGGGCGGCACGGCTGAATCATACCCTCCGTTTTCACGGCTGATGTAAAGCGAGTAACATCGGTCCACAAAACATTTCATCTGCCCTGAAATACGATACATATAAATCGGACAGCCGATCACAAGGCCGTCACAGGTTTTCATGGCTTCGAGGAAAGGAGTCAAATCATCCTTCTGGGCACATACTCCGGGTTTTGTGCGGCAACTGAGGCAGCCCATACAACCTTTCATGTTAATATCGTGCAACCGGACCTCGGTAGTCTCGGCGCCCGTGGATTTCGCCCCTTCAAGTATGGCCTTGATGATGGTCGAGGTGTTTCCGGTTTTACGCGGACTCCCATTGATGGCCAGAACTTTCATACATCACGCTCCTTTCAACTGTTTTATTCTCCCAGCATAAACCAACCACAAGATGAAACCAGGTTTTTCAGCCGAAGATGTAATGAATCATATCAATTTCCGCCTGGGTCTGCAACCTTCACCTAACTCATTTGCTTAACGGCGATTGTTATCCAAGGAGAGCGAGGGTTGAAACACCTCGCCGGCCGGCATATATTTCGCCTCGAACCGTTTGAGGCATTATTTGACTATCACCCCGGCCTTGCAGGCTTTCACCTTGACGGCCGCTGGTTCCTGAGCTATACACTTCACCAGGCCACATGCAGTTAGTTTTTTTAACAAAACGCCCTCCGGCCGGACAAAAACAGTTATGCCGGTATCTAAAAATCGTCTGATCTTATCTATACTGGCGGGGTCGGTTTTAGCCGTCATCCTGATCTCGGCCAGCCTGCCCAACCTCAAGCTTGCCCCCGGGCACCAGCAGGTGGCTTTCACAAAAGGCAAGGAACCCGGACCGGGCGGCCCTTCTGCTCCGCCGGGCCCGCATGTTATTCTGGTGGTTAAAATAATTTGTCTCACTCTCGGTGTCCTCACATCCCTGGCCGTCATTGCCAGTTTGTGGTTTCATGAAGGGAGGATGCGGCTGCTTACGTACCTCAGCCTTATTTTAATCCTCTTCCTGGTTCTTCAATACGCCCCCTGGAAGAGAACCGGGAACCGAATCACGGGATTGAAAACACCGGGCGCGGTCGCGCATACGCTGCCTTCATCCCCGGCTGAGGAATACATGCCTCAGCCGCCCCGGTGGATGGTCTATGCCGCCAGCCTTGGCGTGAGTGCGCTGATTCCGGGCCTCTTCGTTTTCTTATGGCTGCGCTGGCGCCGAAACCGAACCGGTTCCCTTGAGCTGGTGGCCCGGGCCGCCCTCGAAGGACGGGATTACGCGCTCCCTGACGACGTTAAGGAATTTGCCGGCCCTGCGCTCACCCATCGCCTGATTCTGGTTCCCGACCTGTGGATGAAAAGCGACGCGGCGGGCGACGTGATCAAAGACGTCCTTGCCTCGGTCTCCGTTCCGATAATTGATGGAGCCTGAAAGTGAACCGTCTCTTTTTGCTGGGCTTGATACTGTACGCCTTTTTTATAGCCGGACTCCTGGCCCGGGCCGGCAGCCTGCCGGCCCTCATGGTCCCTTTTTTGATTTACCTGGGCGCAGGCATTCTTTACGCCCCGGAAAAGGTGAAGCTGAAGGTTTCGAGAACTCTCAGTTCAGACCGCGTCTCACAAGACACGCCGGTGATCGTAAATTTGAAGATAACGAATCAAGGCCCGCGCCTGCAGGACGTTTTTCTTGAAGACCAGGTCCCGGCGGCGCTGAGCCCGGTCCACGGCCAGGCCAAGGTACTGGCTTCGCTCGAACCGGGTGAAAGCATCGAGCGGCAGTATACCCTTATTCCCCAAAGGGGTTACTACGTCTTCCAGGGGGTGAAAGTCCAGGCCGGTGACCCCATGGGGCTCATGGTTAAACGGGATTTCCTGCCTGTGACGGGGCGGCTCATGGCCCTGCCTTACACGGCCAGACCGAAACGAATAACGATTCGGCCCCGGCGAACAAAGGTTTATTCCGGGTTTATCCCGGCCCGCACAGGCGGACCCGGGGTTGAATTCTTCGGAGTTCGAGAATATCAGCCGGGCGACCCTCCCCGCATCATAAACTGGAAAGCCACGGCCCGCCATCACAGGGCCTTTTTCAGCAACGAGTTCGAACAGGAGCGGGTAGCTGACGTAGGGTTGATCCTGGACGCCCGGCAGCGAAGTTATGTGATGTTAAAAGAAGGATCGCTTTTTGAATACGCTGTTCAGGCCGCGGCGGCCCTGGCCGAAGCTTTTTTGGGTGACGGAAACCGGGTGGGCATGCTTGTCTACGGCCGGGTGGTGGACTGGACCTTTCCGGGTTACGGCAAGGTTCAGAAGGAAAAGATCCTCCACGCGCTGGCCAGGGCCGAACCGGGCCGGAGCCAGGTTTTTGACAAACTTGAACACCTGCCGACTCAGCTCTTTCCCTCCCACTCCCAGTTAATCTTTATCAGCCCGCTTCATAAGCAGGACAGGCAGACGCTCTTCCGGCTTCGAGCCCGGGGGTACCAGGTCATGGTTATCAGCCCCGATCCGACAAGTATCGAGGAAAAAGCGCTTCAGGATCATCCGGATGCAAAACTCGGGAAACGCATCCTGTCCCTGGAGAGAGAGCTGATGGTCCGGGAGCTTCGCCGGGCCGGAATTCTTGTCCTTAACTGGCCGGTAAACATCCCGATTAACCAGGCTATCAACACCTCCCTGGGCCGGAAGGCATACTGGTATCATTGACAGATGACCCTTACCTATAAATTCTTTTGCGCATCTTTGATCGCGGCGGCCGGCCTGCCGGCGATAAGCTACGCCGCCAGGGGTGCATGGGCCTGGGCCATACTGATCGCAGCCTTTGGATCGTTCTGGTGGTACGCTCAAAGGCTCGAATGGAGCGGCGTCGGCTCTTTTGGACTGTTTTTTTTGGTCATAGCCGCAATTCGAGGCGTTTTTCTGGACATGAAAGCGTGGTGGCTGCTCCTGGGCATGGTCGCGGCGATTTCAGCCTGGGACCTGGATTATTTCCTGAGCCGGCTAAAGCAGGCGGGACATATTGAAAAAGCAAGCGAATTTCAACTGAATCACCTCAAAATACTCATGGCCGTGGCCGGGCTTGGATTTTTTTTCGGCGGCCTGGCCCTGGCGGCCAGGCTGAAGCTGCGCCTCGGCCGGGTCCTGTTTTTAGGCCTGATCGCCCTGCTCAGCCTGAGCAAACTCATTGATTTTTTTAGCCGTGAGCGCGAGTGAGCCTTCCCCGTTCTGGCAGCCTATCAGCAGTCAGGCGCTTACAAAATTAACCGTTGAATTTTTAAACATGACTGTAGAAAAATTCTACATATATATAACGTTTAGTAATTATTACAAAAGTACAAATAAACAGCCTT
>CAZVRN010000007.1:0-5780 GCA_964629485.1 uncultured Thermodesulfobacteriota bacterium
GCTGGTCTGAAAACGCCTTTCGAAAAGAAGGTCAGCCGGTCTTCGATCCCGAGGAGGTTTATGGCAAGTGAGCGATAAAATACTCAAACTGGGCATTCCCAAAGGAAGCCTGGAAAAGGCAACCATAGATTTATTCGCAAAATCCGGCTGGAAGATCAAAACGAACGGACGCAGTTATTTTCCGGAGATTGATGACGATGAGATTGTCTGCACCATCTGCCGCGCCCAGGAGATGTCCCGATATGTTGAACAGGGAGTTCTTGACGCCGGCCTTACCGGGCTTGACTGGATCCTGGAAAACGACAGCCAAGTTAAAGTTGTGACCGACCTGATTTATTCAAAAGTCAGTACTCGAAAAGCCAGATGGGTCCTGGCTGTTCCTTCTGATTCCGAGATCAAGGAATTAAAAGACCTTGAAGGTAAAAAGATCGCCACTGAATTAGTCAATTTCACCCGGCGATATTTCAAGGAAAAAGGTATCACCGTACGGATTGAATTCTCGTGGGGGGCCACAGAGGCAAAGGTCGTTTCAGGCCTGGCCGACGCTGTGGTTGAAGTGACAGAAACAGGCAGCACCCTGCGCGCGCATGGGTTAAAGGTCATCCATGAACTGATGGAAACTAATACTCAACTCATCATGAATAAACAGGCCTGGCAGGATGAGTGGAAAAAAAACAAGGTGCTCGAAATGGCAACCCTGCTGAAAGGAGCACTCAGGGCGGAAAAGCTCGTTGGATTAAAAATGAACGTAAAACAGGAAAATGTGCAGCGGATCGTTGAAATCCTGCCCAGCTTAACCGCACCCACGGTGGCCAACCTCTATCAAACCGATTGGCTCTCGGTTGAATCTATTGTCTCCCAGGCCCAGGTAAGAGAGCTTGTCCCTGAATTGCTGAAAAGAGGAGCGCAAGGCATTATTGAATACGCCTTGAATAAAGTAATTTAAGAGGCCTTGATGATGAAAAAAATTTTTGCCGCCTTCTTGATGGTTGCGTTTTTTACAGGCTGCGCCACCACAGCCGAGATGACCGGCCAAGGCGCGCCGGTGAAGAGAGACCCGGCCAAGGCCAGAGGTGAAAACAGTCTGGGGGTCTCATTTCTGAGAAGAGGTCTTGTCACCCAGGCGCTCAAGAAGCTGCTTGCGGCTGAAGAATATGACCCCGAGAATGCTGAAATTCAAAACAATCTCGGTCTTGCCTATCTGGCCAAGAAACACTATCCGGAAGCCATTAAACACCTGAAACGAGCTCTGGCACTGAAAAAAAACTTCTCTGACGCCCACAACAACCTGGGGACGGTTTACCTGGCTATGCGGCGGTATCCCGAGGCTTTAGCCGAATTCAATGATGCGTTATCAGATCTTCTTTATGCCACCCCGCACTTTGCCCACAATAACATCGGGCTGGTCTATCTTGAACAGGGGCGCTATCAGCAGGCCATAGCTGCTTTTAAAAAAAGCATCGAAGTCGCGCCGGGATACAGCGTGGCCTATAACAATCTGGGTCGAGCTTACATGGCTTTGGGTAATTATACCAAGGCATCCGAGGCTTTTGAAAAAGCCGTTAAATACGCGCCGAATTTTGCAATTGCTTATTTCAATCTGGCTGAAACCTATTTAAAAATGGGGCAGGCGGCCAAGGCGAAGGAAACCTTTAAGCAGGTTATTAAAATCGCCCCGAATTCAACTCTGAGTGAATCAGCCCGCAAGAGGCTGCGTGAAATTCCTTAATATCTGCTGCTTATGAATATGATTACTCGTCGAGCAAAAGACATTACGCCCTTTATTGTCATGGACGTCATGGAAAAGGCGCAGGAGTTAGAGCGGGCCGGGATTGACATTATTCATCTGGAAATAGGTGAGCCTGACTTTGACACCCCGGAATGCATAGTGGAAGCGGGCCGCAAGGCCAAGGCTGAAGGGAAAACTCACTATACACACAGCCTGGGCATCCTTGAGCTCAGGGAAGCCATAGCTGAATATTACTATGACCGTTACGGAGCGAAAGTCTCTCCGGAAAACATTATCATCACCTCTGGCACATCTCCGGCCATGTTTATGCTTTTTGCCGTATTGCTTGAGAAGGGCGACGAGGTGGTAATTTCCAATCCTCATTATGCGTGCTACCCGAATTTCGTGCGTTTTTTCGAGAGTAAACCGGTCTTCGTCAACGTAGACGAAGAGGACGGGTTTCAATACAGACCTGATGCCATTCGCGAGCGGCTATGCCCCCGCACCAAAGCGGTTTTTATCAACTCGCCGGCCAACCCGACCGGCCAGCTTCTATCCCCGGACAGAATACGTAAAATAGCCGAAATATCCCCCCTGGTTATTTCAGATGAGATTTATCATGGGCTGGTCTACGGTCAGGAGCGCGAACATTCCATACTGGAATTTACCGATCACGCCCTTGTCCTTAACGGCTTCTCCAAGCTGTATGCCATGACCGGCTGGCGTTTGGGATATATCATCGCTCCTTCGGATTTCATTCGTCCCATGCAAAAAATTCAGCAAAACTTTTTCATTGCGGCCAGCACCGTTTCTCAATGGGCCGGGCTGGCCGCCCTGAAGGAGGCGGGACCGGACGTGGAACGCATGCGGACCATTTATGATGAGCGGCGGCGATTTCTTATTCAGGGACTCCGCGACCTGGGATTTAAAATTAAAGTTGAACCAACCGGGGCTTTTTATATCCTGGTTAACGCCAGTCACCTGAACCGGGATTCGTATGCCCTCGCTTTTGACATTCTTGAAAAGGCCCGCGTGGGGGTCTGCCCAGGCATAGATTTCGGAACCAACGCCCGGGAATATCTCCGCTTTTCTTATGCCAATTCCATTGAAAATATCGCTGAAGGTCTCAGTCGGCTGCGGAAATACCTCGAAGGCCGCGCTGCTTCCAGTAATTCTTGAGGCCAAAGCCGTGAGTGAAGTTTATCCCATCCGCGAGGCCAAATTCCTGGTCAGCGCTGTCAGGCCCAGTCAATTTCCAGCGCCCAATCGGCCGGAAGTGGCTTTTGCCGGGCGCTCCAATGTGGGAAAATCCAGTCTCATCAATGTTCTCCTTTCCAGACGAGGTTTGGCGCGAACCAGCCGTACTCCGGGCCGGACCCAAACCATCAATTTTTTCGACATTAACCGTGAAATATATTTTGTAGACCTGCCCGGTTATGGATTTGCCAGGGTTCCGAAAGCCGTGCAAGCAAGCTGGAAACCTATGATAGAGGGCTATCTCCTGGCCAATCGGAATTTAAGGTCCATGGTCCTTATTATTGACATTCGCCGCGATCCGCAAATAGAGGAGCATAACCTACTGCTGTGGCTGGAAGAACGCGGTGTGCCTCCCCTGGTAATCATTACTAAAGCAGATAAACTCAGCCGGGCGAAACGGCCGGCCAGGGTCGCGGCCGTTAAGCGCGAACTGGGCCTTGCCAGTCCGCCTCTCCTTTTTTCCGCCCTGACCGGTGAAGGCAAAGAGGAAATCTGGAGCCATCTTTTAGAGTATCTCGGGCTGCGTCAATCATCGCCGGAATAAAACAAAGAAATGCTTATGCCCCTGTATTAAAGCCAAAAAAACAAAGGAAGAATCTGACATGCCTACTCATAATGCACCAAAAGTCAAGGAATGGGCCGCAACACATTCACGGGTCATTTCCAAGAACCGCATTTTCACCCTGAAAACGGAAACATTCGTTTCACCCAAAAGCGGACGGGAACATGATTTTTACCGGCTTGAGGCCGGAGACTGGGTCAACATCATACCCCTGACCAAAAATCAGCGTATTTTGCTGGTTAAACAATTCAGACATGGAACCAAGCGAATGTCCCTCGAAATACCCGGCGGCATGGTTGATGCCGGGGAAACGCCGGAACAAGCCGGGGCAAGAGAATTGATCGAAGAAACAGGTTACAAGGGCTCCGAGATAATTCCTCTGGGGCGCGTGGAGCCCAATCCGGCATTATTCAATAACTACTGCTACACTTTCCTGGCCAGGGATGTGGTTCCCGCCGCGCCCGGCGCCCCTCAAAAACTTGATGGTACCGAAGACCTCGAGCTGATCAAGGTAAGATTAGACCAGATTCCCAGCTTGATCGCCCAAGGCACCATAAGTCACGCCCTGGTCATAGCCGCTTTTTATCATTACTTCATGACCTATGCACCGACGCACCAATGAAAGGAGGAAAAATTAAACATGAGCTCATGGTGTCCAGAAGAGGAAATTCAGACTGTCCTTGATGAAATATCAGACAAACTCAAAATGACTGCCACCTACGTGGACCCGAACGGGAAAATTCTCTTGAAGGGAGGCGAGTATAACCCGCTCTGCGCTTTAATCAGGGCCAAGGAGGACGCCCTGAAATTCATCTGTTCCTTAACGAGCCAAAGGATGCTCAAAGAGGTGAAAAAAACCGGCAAGCCTTTTATTGATTATTGTGAGCTCGGCCTTTTAAGATTCGTCATACCGGTCTTTCAGGATGGAGAACTGATTGGTGCTATCGCGGCTTGCGGAACATTGGACCCTGCAGAGACGGTCGAGATCTTCTTTGTGGCCAAACAACTGGACATTGAGGAAGAGGAAGCCAAGGATCTGACCGAAACCGTCACGGTCGCGGACCCGGATGAAGTTAAGATTTTGGTCGACAAAATAGCAAACTGGGTTAACCAAAAAACTTGACGGCCCGGAATCAGGACCTCTGCAAAACGAACAATTTTGCAGAGGCCTTAAAAATACGCCCAAAGGCAGATGATGCCGCCGCTTAGCACGGCTCGCAGGGATATATAAGATGACTTATCAGAGAAGAACAAAAATCAATCGCCTTCTGATACCTCCTGAGGCAGCGTAAACCCCCGCTTCTTCAAGGCAGCCACGCCGCCCTGCAGGTTAAGGTTTGGTCTGCCGACCCTGTTGAGCGTGAGAGACGCTTCGTAAGATCGAGCGCCATTATTGCAAATCGTGACCAATTTCTTATCTGCGGGGATTTCATTCAACCTGTCTTCGAGCTCTTCCTGAGGAATGTTAAGCCAGACATCCTTAAAAGCCTTTACAAACGGACCGGCATTGGCCGGACCCCGCACATCCAAAATAATCGTCTCGCCTTTTTCTGGGCTTGCAAGCAAATCTGTAAAGCTGTCAAGGTCCATGACCTGATTTTTTCCGGCTAATATATTTTCGGCCACGTTGCCAAGGTTATTGACAACATCCATGGCGGCGGCATAGGGTGGAGAGTAGGCGAATTCCAACTGACAAACGTCCCGGATCAACGGTTTGTATTTTAAGAGGGCGGCCACAGCGTCAACACGCGCCGCCAAAGCATCTCCCATGGCGGACAAGCCCTGAATTCCCAATACCCGCCCGGTGTGGCGGTCTGCGATTAACTCAAGGAACAAAAGCTCCATATCCGAAAAAAAGTGGGCTTTATTGCCTTGCGGAACCAATGCGTTGAAGGCGTCAAAACCCTCCTCCCGGGCTTTGCGCAGATTCAATCCGGCGCCAGCAACAGTGAGATCAAAAACCTTTAAAATAAAACTCCCGACCACCCCGTCAAATTCCTCAACCCCGCCGGCCAGGTTGGTGCCAATAATTCGACCCTGCCGGTTAGCCAGAGACCCGAGAGGCAGATAAACCGGCCGATCCGTAATCAAGCTCATGTTTTCAACACAATCCCCCCCGGCGTATATATCCGGGTCCGAAGTCATAAGACGAGAATTGATTTTAATCGCCCCGAAATTTGTCAGTTCGAGACCGGCTTTCCTAGCAAGCTCAACGTCGGGCTGAACCCCCAT
>CAZVRN010000007.1:5790-18391 GCA_964629485.1 uncultured Thermodesulfobacteriota bacterium
CATGGCCATCAAAACGATATCAGTCTCTATGGTTCGTTTATTCGTAATGACCCGCTCCACTTTTTCCTTTCCTTCCAGCCGTTCCACCCTTTCCGAAAGCAAGACTTCAACTTCGTTTTCCTTCAAGTGAGTCATTACCATCCCGGACAGGTCCGGGCCGATCAGGCCCGGAAGAACCTGATCGGCGATTTCAACGACCACTGTTTCAATTCCCCACAAATCGGCCATCGCTTCCGCCATTTCCAGCCCAATGGAGCCGGCCCCCACGACCACGGCCCTCTCTATTTCGCCGCCGGTGATTAAAGCTTTTATTTTCACGGCCTCGCCCAGGCTGGAAACGGTAAAGACCCGATCCAGATTAACCCCGGGCACATTGAGTCGATTGGGCCTGCTGCCCGTGGCTAACACCAGCTTGTCATAAGGCAGATACTTTTCCTGCCCGGTTTCCAAAGAGCGGACCTTGACTTTTTTCTGGAAACGGTCAATGGATAAAACCTCTGTCCTCGTCAAGACGTTAACGCCTTTTGCCTTGCGAAAAAACATCTCATCGCGAACCATGTGGAAACTTGTGGTCATAAGCTGTTTTGGATCGCTCACGTCGCCGGAAACGAAATAGGGGATACCACATCCGCCGTATGAAATAAAACCATCCCGGTCGATCATCGTCACCTCGGCATCCGGGATCAGCCTTTTCAGCCTGACGGCCGCCTTGGGTCCCAGGGCCACGGCGCCGATCACGATTACCTGAAGGGGCATAACTTGAATCTCCTTTCTCTTTGGCGCTGAACAGAACTTATGTCAGCCCATGCAGTCTGCCAATAGATATTTATTATTCTTTGTCCAGTTTTTCTTCAGCCGCTTCTCCGCTTGCCTGTATCTCGCGAAAGGAAAAATGCTGAATATATAAATAGATGATGCCAGCTAAGGTGATTGAGACGAACTGGAGTGCGTGAGAGAGGATGGCGTAACTTTGCGCCATTGAACCTGAAGCTCCAAGAGCTCCCACCGCCATAATGCAGGCCAGTTCAAAGGTTCCCACAAAACCGGGGCCAGCCGGAATCATAATGCTGAGAGCTACAACTCCAAGTACGAAAAAACTGCCAGTGAACCCGATTTGCACCCCCAGGTTCAAACCGCCGGGAGATTTAAACCCGAACATAACCACCCAATAGTACAGGGCGCTGAAAATCCAGACCAAAACAGAATAGAAAAGAATAATCAGGAAAAGCTTCACGCTATTAATTGTTGTCAGACCCATGGCAAAGGTTTCGATTAAATTCACTGCCTTTCTCCTTATTCGGGGCAGTGGGGAAAACAGCTTTTCCGTGAGGCGAACGATGAAAAAACGCCTGAAAATAATCAACAGAACCACAGTCAGCGATAACAGGTAGATGGCGGCCCCGAGGTAGGAAAAGGCCCTGACCCAGGTTACTACCCCCGGTTTCAGGGGAACAGGTAAAAAAAACAAGGAAAGCAGCATGAGGGCCAGCAAAGTGAAGCCGTCAAACAGCCTCTCGATAACTATGGTCGCAAAAACCGCGCTCGTGGATAGACTTTCACGCCGGCTCAGAGCAAAGGCCCGTATGAAGTCACCGATCCTGAAAGGCAAAATGTTCAATGACATAAAGCCGATCATGGTTGCGCCGAAAACGGAATTCAGGGGAAGTTTGCCCGATTTCAACAGCAGAGAGCGCCACCTGAGCGCCCTAATCCAGAAAGCTAAAAATAAAGCCGGGAGGCTGGCCAAAGTTAACCAGATATTCACCTGCCCGACCTGATTTAAAATCATTCCAAAATCACTTTTTCGAAAGGCCAGGTAAAGAAATACGGCGCTGATGCCGAGACCGATCCAGGTTCGTTTCTTTTTCACTTTCTCTCCTCGGCTATCTTTATATCGGAATATTTCGCTGAGAACAAGACGTGAACAACCCTCTTGTCAGCCGGGAGAAGATTATATTGAGGCAAATCTTCCAAGCGAGCCCAGGCATAAGATTCACCCTGCGGGCAGGAAGGCCAGCCGGATTTTATGCGGCAGATAAAGGTATGAAGAGTAAGAAAGGACTCGTTATCTTCATAATCCACACTTAAAAAAGGCCTGATCACAGAGATCTCAAGGCGTAATTCCTCTTGGATCTCCCTGACCACGCATTCCTCAAGCGTCTCTCCAGGCTCCAGCTTGCCGCCTGGAAATTCCCACTGAGTTCCCGAACGACGTGAAGTGACAAGAACTCTGCCTTCGCTGAAAATCAAGGCGGCTGTCACCTGCAGGCGTTTTTTTTCAGCCATGGGGCCTTTTTCTGTTCACACCGAAAATTTCTCCTCGATTTTAAATACACCCGAGACCATACATCGTCACAGTTATTTTTGGGCACACACATATTCCCTCCGGCGCCAGCGCAAAATCTGAACGGACGCCACATTAAACTAAAAAACTCACATATGTTTTTTAGCCTTAAGCAGTTCGAGGGAGAGCCGCAAACGAGCCTGAGCGGCCTGCTCGTGATTTGGTTCGATTTTAAGAATCCGGTCGTATATTTTTATGGCTGCTTCTATTTTGCCCACTCCCTCATAAAGTTTTGCCAGTTTTAGCATAATGCTTATGTCTTTCGGCTTCAATTTGAAAATAGCTTCGTAATCCTGCAAGACGAGGTCCAGTTTATTTTGCTTTAGATGGGCATAAGCCCGGTACTCCCGGAACCTGATCACCTTAGGCCGTGCCTTAATCCATTGTGTAGCCTGATTGGCCAAATCCTGATAATAACCCTGTTGATCAAGGTAATTGAAAATAAAATCATATGCCGGTTCAAAATCAGGAAGAAGGCGCGTCAATTCCTTGGCCAGCCGGTAAGCTTCTTTTACCTTATTTTTTCTCTGGTAAATTTCAAAAAGATACTGCTTTACATCCGAATCATTGGGGTCAAGCCGCGCCAGCTCTTCCATCTGTTCTTGCGCTTTATCCAGTTTCCCGGTTTCAAAATAAAGAACACCCAAGTTGTAACGAATGACCTTGTCATGGGGCTTTTTGGCCAGAAGAAATTCATACTCCTCGATCTGAGGCCCGACTTGCCCGCTTTTTTGCAAAAGCTTGATCAGCTCGAGCCTGGCCTCCAGGTGATTTGGGTCGATCTTGAGCACTTTCCTGAGCTCTTTTTCAGCATTTTCAGTCTTACCCGTATCAGCGTAGGATTTAGCCAATTCGAAGCGGGTATCCAAATTAGTAGGATCGGCTTTAAGCGCCCTCTCCAGGCTGCTCTGATATCCTTTTATATTGCCCTTGATCTGATACAGACGAGCAAGATTGTAAAAAACGTTGGGATCGGTTTTACCGATTTGAGCCGCTTCCTCGTAAGCTGCGATGGATTTATCCGTACGCTTGGCCTGAGCATAAAGATAGCCGATCTTCTTCAGGATATCCGCGCGCTGCTCTTCAGAAAGCCCGGCTTTCAGTTCTTCGAGGGTTGCAATCGCTTCATCATACTGACGCAGGTCTATTTGCAGGTTAGCCAGTTGATAGAGATAGATTCTGGCCTCCGCATCAGGAGAAATTTTAATAAGCCTATGGTAGGTCTTAACCAGCTTCCGATAATTCATGGATGTCTTGTAAATAGAGAGCAGCTTCTTAAGAACCTTTACCTTTGGCTTATCTTTGATCATCTCCTCGTACACAGCCGCGGCGCCGCGGTAGTCCCGGGTTTGTTCGAGCAATGCGACTAATTTCCACTTAATGTCTTCGCTATCAGGAGCAAGGGTCAATGCCTTGCGGTAAAGCCTGATGGCCTTATTGATGTCGGTGGCACTGTCCGCCTCGGCTTCCAAGTCAAAGGCGGTTATTCTTACTACCAGATTAAAGTTAGCCAGAACCTCAGGGCCTTCCTTGACTTGTATGAGTAAAGTATAGGGCTTGGTAAAATCCTTCCAGTGCAGTAATTCTGACAGCGGAGTTGAACCCTTGAGGGCATAGACGTCCAAATCCGGAGAATAGAGCCGGAGTCTCAGATTAAAAGGTCGGCTGCTGGAAAAAGAAACCTTGGACAGAATATCGCTGGGATGAAGGTAGATAGTCTCGCCAGGTTTAAGCGCCATCTCAAGGTCGTTTACCTCTATCTGCAATTGCTTAATAACGGGCTTGCCGGTCCAAATTTTTTGAGCAATCCTGTTCAGGTCCTGAGGATGAAATATCAGCCAGGCCGCGGCGGAAAGTAAGACAACAATAAAAACAGTGACCAGTATCAGGCTAAGGCGTACCGGAGGCGGCCCAGCCAGTGGATATCCTTTTGATCGGTAATTGCGCCTCATTACTAGTCTCTTCAATAACCTTAAGCCCGCTTTTCAGGCAAAAAACAAAAGCGCAAAGCCGGCTTCCTTCAGCCTCGGCGATAGATCTAAATATAAACCCGCATCACTAATCCCGGCTCTTAGCATAATCCGACTTGTACCTTACAATCAATATATTTTGTAAAAATGAGTCTATTGACTTTATTTATAAATTAGATATTCTTAAGACATTATTTTGCCAAAAAACAAGTGAGGAAGCCGCAAAAAAATGAGTCGAAAAGCCCTCCTAGTTATTGACATGCTCAAAGATTTCCTGGATCCCGCGGGTGCGCTTTACTGTGGAGACGAGGCCAGGCGAATCATATCCCCGCTAAATAATCTGCTGGCGAAATTCCGCCGGTCGAAAGAGGTGATTATTTTTCTGACGGACAGCCATAAGCCGGACGATAAGGAGTTCGAAATGTTCGCGCCTCATTGTATTACCGGAACCGCCGGTGCGGATATTATCCCTGAAATAAAGGTCAATGAAGGAGAATACCTGGTTCCCAAAACACGTTTCAGCGCTTTTTACGGGACGGATCTGGATAAAATTTTAGAAAAGGAAGATGTTTCCGAAGTTCATGTCAGCGGAGTCTGCACATCCATCTGTGTCATGGAAACTGTCTCCGACCTCAGGAACCGGGATTATCCGGTGGTTGTTCATGAAAACACCGTGGCCGACTTTGACCCGGAAGCCCATGAATACGCACTCAAAAGGATGAAAAGCATTCTGGGCGCTCGTATCGAACCTTAAGTTTGCGGGGGACAGAGCCCACAACGCCGGCAAGTCTCCGGGTCGCAGATGGCGCTGTATACTCCGTGCTTCGCTCGATCCATTTCTTGTGCAAGATAATTCGGGAAAAAACCGCGATCAATAAATGACCAGGGAAAAACCGTATCCTCTTCCCAGGAACGCGTCACAAAAAAATCGGGATTAAAGGAGACTTCCTTTCGGACTTGATTTAGATTCCCCTCCGTGCGCACCAGTGCTTCGAGGAGGAAAGAGACCCGCCGATCTCCGCGTGATAAGATTGCCTGCAGATAAGCCCACTTAGGCACATCAAAGTTCACTCTGAGCCCCCTGACGCCCTTGAGTCCATTTCGGATTATTTTGGCCTTGGCTTTAAGGTCTTTCGTTTCAGCCATGGCCGTGTTTTGAAAAGGAGTGGAGGCTTTGGGGACAAAAGAGCTGATGGTCAGTGTGAGTTCCGGCAGAAGTTCCCGGCTGCGCGTAGAGCGCAGGAGACGATCTTTGATTCTTTTGACTAGATCCGGTATGGCTCGAATATCTTCAATGGTTTCGGCAGGCAAGCCGATCATGAAATAAAGCTTGATTCTTTTTAAACCGCCTTCCGCCAAAAGCTGAATTCCATCAAGTATCTGGGCGTCGGTCAGGCCCTTATTGATAAAGGCCCGCATTTTCTCTGATCCGGCCTCCGGGGCAACAGCCGCGCTCTTGAGTCCACCCTTGACCAGAACCTCGATCAATTCCGCATTGATCGTATCCACGCGCAAAGATGAGACCGTTACCTCTCGACCCTGATCAGTCAAGGCCCGAATGATTTTTGTAATCTCGGGGTGATCTCCAACCGCCGGGCTCACCAGGCCCACGCGTTCCGGTTTTGATCCCGAAGATTTCAGGGCATCCAAAATATCTTCCAAGGAATGCAGCCGGGGCGGACGATATTCAAAACCGGCAAGACAAAAACGACAGCCGCGCCCGCAGCCTCTGCTGATCTCTACCAGCCGGGTTGATGAAAATTCCGTCTGCGGAGTAAGAACCTGAGTCTTCAAGGCAGGCTTTTTAAGGTCGGGCATCCGAGCCGTGGTTATGGTTTCCGGGAGGCCTTGGTGAGTTGGCTCAAAACTCATGAGGCGACCCTGGAAATCCAGGGTCGCCTCATAAAAGGCCGGGGCGTAGGCCCCGGTCATGCTCCGGGCCAGGTGCAGAAGGCGCTCTTTTTTGGGGAGGGGTTCTGATCGCACCTCACGCCAGACCCGGAGCAGGTCCGGGACCAGGAGTTCCCCGTCACCGATGAGAACCAGGTCCAAAAAATCTGCTAAGGGTTCGGGGTTAAGCCTCATGGTGATCCCGCCGGCCAAAACCAAAGGATCAAATTCGCCACGATCCTTGCTTCGCCAGGCGAGACGCGCCAGGCTTAATATTTTAAGAACATTCGGATAATCATTTTCATAAGACAGAGAAAAGGAGACTAACTCAAAATCTGTCATCGGACGCTGCGATTCCAGAGAGAGAAGCGGCGTGTTAGTCCGGGCATACTCAGCCATCAGATCATGGTCAGGCAGGCAAAATCTTTCGCAGACAACGTCATCATAAGCATTGAACAAGCCATAAACGGCCTGGAAGCCCAGGTTAGACATGCCTGCGTAGTAGCTATTGGCAAAAGCCAGAGCGATGGTTATCTTCCCGCCCCAGTCTTTGACAATAGTGCCGCTCTCCTGGTCAAGGATTTTTTGATAGTGCCTGATAATACTCCAAGCCATGCCCGGGCCTCCATAAACAGAATCAGCCCATGTGACGAATTGAATCAGTCAGCCTGACGCCGCATAAAAGTAGGTCTTTCCAGGTCCTCCTCCGCTTCAGGAAAAACACTGTCGTAGTCTGTATATCGCTGCCGCCTGAAAGCACCGATGATCCCTTTTTTGGCTGTCCGCTCACCAGTCGGCCGATCATATTTCCCTGATTTATCCTTATGAACATCGTCCAGGCTCGGAATGTGTACAGACTCGGGGTTTGAGTCATCACGGTCCAGCCTTAATGTTTCTTCCTTGTTTCCCCCAATGCCTGTGGCAATAACGGTAATACGGAGATCGTCACCCAAGGAATTATCCCAGGCAACGCCAAAGATAATGGTGGCGTCTTCATGGGCTTCTTCCTGAATGCAGGAACACGCTTCTTCCACTTCATCAAGAGCAATGTTATTTTCCGCGCTGGCGATATTGATCAGGAGGCCCTGGGCGCCTTTAACGGAAACATCGTCCAGAAGCGGACTTGAAATGGCTTTCTCAGCCGCCACCGTGGCTCTGTCCGGTCCGGAGGCAATACCGGTGCCCATCAAGGCCATCCCCTTGGCGGACATAACGGTCTGGGCATCCGCGAAATCAAGGTTGATTAAGCCGGGGACAAGGATCAAGTCGGACACGCCTCTAACCGCCTGCAGCAGAACATCATCAGCCATTTTGAAAGCTTCTTGAAGCCCGCATCCCCGAGGCGCCATAGCGATGAGGCGATTATTGGGAATAGTGATGATTGTATCCGCATATTTTTTAAGCCTGCTAATCCCCTCTTCAGCCTGTCGCAATCTTTTCTTTCCTTCGAAATGAAAGGGCTTGGTCACAACGGCCACGGTTAGAGGCGAAGGATCCAGGCTCTTAAGAACTTCGGCCACCACAGGTGCGCCTCCCGTTCCGGTGCCGCCTCCCATACCGGCCGTGACAAAGACCATATCGGAATCACTGAGGACCTCTTTAATTTTTTCCACGTCTTCCAGCGCGGCTTCCCGTCCGATTTCAGGATTTGCCCCGCACCCTAATCCTTTGGTCAAATTCTGCCCCAATTGTATCTTTGTGGGGGCACTGTTGTTTTCCAAAGCCTGAAGATCAGTATTAGCGGCCAGGAAGCCAACGCCGGTCAACCCGGATGTTATCATGTTGTTAATGGCGTTATTGCCCGCTCCACCAATACCGATAACCTTAATTCTCGCCGAATGCTGATTTTCTACAAATTCAAAATCCATAATACACCCCTCCCTTTATCTCCAAGTTAAATCACTTCTTTGAACCATCTTTTCATCCGGGCCGAAACCCGGTTAAAAATATTTTTCTGCCTAATACGAAAGAATTTTTCGACCTTATTCTGTTCCTGCTTAACCCCGTAAAGCACCAAGCCCACCGCCGTGGCGTATTGAGGGCTGTTTACCACGTCCGTTAAGCCGCCAACCTCCATCGGGTAACCTCGACGCACCGGAAGGTTGAACACCTGTTCAGCCACCTCGGGTATGCCTTCTAAAAGAGCTGAGCCGCCGGTCACCACCAAACCGGAGGGTACCTCTTCATCATATCCCGCCCGGAACATTTCCCGGTTTATCAGGGTAAAAATCTCCTCGACACGAGGCTCCAGTATTTCGCCCAATATTTGCCGAGAGACGGTATTGCTTTTTCGACCTCCGACAGCCGTAACCTCGATAACCTCGTCACTCTTGATCATGCTTGTCAGACAGCAGCCGTACTTTATCTTGATTTCCTCAGCGTTTTGCAAAGGTGTCCGCAGACCTATGGCCAGATCATTTGTCAAATTTTGTCCCCCAAGGGCCAAAACAGCGGTATGTTTGATGCTGTTTTGTGAAAAGATGGCCAGATCCGTGGTGCCACCGCCAAAATCCAGCAAAGCCACACCGAGGGCTTTTTCCTCCGGTGAAATAACAGATTCGGAAGAAGCCAAAGGTTCAAGAATAATGTCGCATACATCCAAGCCGGCACTATGCGCGCAGCGAATGATATTCTGGGCCGAAGTCACGGCGCCGGTGACAATATGAACCTTAGCTTCCAAACGAACGCCGGCCATACCAAGAGGATCCATGATACCTACCTGATCATCAACGATATACTCCTGCGGAATAGTATGAATCACCTCCCGATCCATAGGTATGGCCACGGCGCCTGCTGCTTCCAATACACGCTCAATATCCTGATAGGTCACTTCACGGTTCTTGACAGCAATGACCCCGTGGGAATTAAAGCCCTTAATATGCCCGCCTGCGATCCCGGCATAAACGCTTGAGATTTCGCAGCCAGCCATCAGTTCAGCCTCTTCCACCGCCCGTTTGATGGAATTCACCGTATGTTCAATATTGACCACAACACCCTTGCGCAAGCCAACAGATGGGTGCATGCCGATACCGACGATATCAACGCCGGTAGCGTTAACCTCACCCACGACACAGCATATCTTAGTCGTTCCTATATCCAGTCCGACGACAAGCTTCTCTTTCATGGGCCTTCACCCCCTTTCCGGGAGATACCCGATTTCAGGATAAAACCTGTCCTCGCCTTGTAAGACACTTTTTTTTGATACATTTCCCCCTCCCCTTCTCATATCATCAGCTTTTTAAATTGCGACGAATAATAACCCGCGGGCCGCATTCCAGATTGACATAAACCATGTCCCGGTCATCTCCTTTGACCTTCAAATAAGCAAGGACACGGCCAAAACGTTTAAACTTTACCTTGTACTCTCCGAACCCCACCTTTACCTCCAGTTTTTGCCCCCGGGTGAAAAGAGTTATGCCGCGGACGGGATCAACATTGACCTCTGCAATATTTTCCAGGCGAAAACGATCGTTTCTTTGCGATAGAACATCCAGGCACATAAACACATTCTCCAGTTCCCGGCGGGCCGACCCGGGCCGGCTCACAAAGTCACTCTTCGAAAATCCCGTGATAACCGGAAGGGCGGTTTTGTCTTGAGCATCGACTTTGTAAAATGGCACCCCGGATTCATCAAGGTAATAAATATCTCCAAGCCTGATTAAGGCCTTGGGACGGCGTTCTTCTATTTCAACGATGATCGTATCTGGCATCTTGCGCGTCAGAGAGACATTCTTTATCCAGGGGTGGTTCTTCAGATTTTCCGCCATAACCCTCAATTTTACCGCCAGGATGTTCGCCGGTTTGTTCAGGCCCGTCAGTTCGAGCACTTCGTCTTCGCTGACCCGATTTAAATTTTTGATGACCACGTTCTTGACCTGAAAGTAGGGTGAATGAACCAGTTGCTGATAGCCTATAATCAGAAAAAAAGAAAACGCGGCCAGGGCGGCTAGACCGAAGCAGACTGTAAAAATCAGCTTGCAGATTTTAAAGACTTTAAAAAAGAAACCATAGACCGGATGCCCGGCCGCCCGAGTTTTCAGCTTCCTTTTACTGTAATGGTTGCGCCTCGGCTGGCTGCGGGAAAGGATTCCTGTCCGGGGTTGATTCATGCTGATCCAGTCTCCTTGTCCACACCCTCAATTTTAATTTCGGTTTTAAGATCCACGTTGAATCTTTTTTTTATCTCCGCCTGAACCAATTCAATCAGCTTAATGACATCGCCTGCCCTGGCCTGCCCCCGATGTACGATAAAGTTGGCGTGTTTCTCTGAAATCCAGGCCTGACCCACGGTGAGCCCTTTGAGTCCGGCCTGATCGATCAGCTTACCGGCCGGCGCAACAGGCGGATTCTTAAAGACGGAGCCAGCGCTTTTCAGGCCGGTTGGCTGTTTGGCTCTGCGGGAATCCAAATACTTACGAATTTTATTTCGAACCTGGCTGGGCGTGGATCGAGTCAACCTAAATAATGCCTTGAGAATGATTGAGCCTTCCGGTAAATCAAGATGCCGGTAGGAAAAACTGAGCTGATTTCGGCTTTTCACTTCAAGGCGGCCTTCTGCATTCAAAAATTCCAGGTTCGACAAGGCGTCACTGATGGCCCCGCCGAATGCTCCGGCGTTCATATTCAAAGCTCCGCCGACAGAGCCTGGGATTCCGGCCAGAAACTCGAGGCCGGAGAGTCCTTCTTCACGAAACAAATTAACCAAACGAGCCAAAGGCACTGCCGCTCCGGCCTCAACAGTAACCTGATCGCCTTCACTTGGCCGCAGTTTCAATTTTGCAAACTCGGGCCCCAGTTTAATAACCACACCGGGAAAGCCTCCATCCCTAAAAAGCACATTGCTGCCGGCGGCCAGCAAGAAAAGAGGCAACTTTTTGGTCCGTGCAAACTTAATAACGCCTGCCAGGCCGGCGATTGAACCGGGTTCCACCAGGGCCGCAGCAGGACCGCCAAGCCCGAACGTGGTCAAAGGGGCCAACGGCGCATCAAATGTCACATGGCCCGGCGCCAGTTGCTCCAGACTCATTTTAATGTCCTGCTCCATGCTTGAGTAACCTCAGGATTTCCTCGCTAACACGCGAAATGCTGCCCGCCCCCAATGTCAAAACCACATCATCTTTCTTAAGGCCGGACACCACCCTGGCTGCCAGCAGACTAATGTCAGGTTCAAAGTCGGCCTCTCGATATCCATGTGCGCGAATCGATTCAAACAGGCCTTGACCGCTCACTCCCTCAATGGGTTTCTCGCCGGCAGGGTAGATTTCGGTCAGATAAAGCCGATCAGCCTGATTAAAAGCCGCTGTAAATTGCTCAAACAAAGCCTTGGTGCGGGTATATCGATGAGGCTGGAACACGACCACAGTCCGGCGGCCCGGATAGCAGGCCTTTAAGGCCGCCAGCGTGCTCCTTATTTCCGTGGGATGATGACCGTAATCGTCAATCACGGTAATCCCGCCGACATCGCCCTTTATTTCGAAGCGTCGATGGATAATCCCGATCTGATCCATCCCTCTCACAACGGCCTCGAAAGGAATTTCCAGTTCCAAGGCCACCCCGGCCGCGGCCAGGGAGTTGAGAACATTATGCCGCCCGGGAAGATTCAAACGGATTCGGCCCAGGCGATCTCCGTGGTAAAAGAGATCATAACTGCTCCGGTGACCTTCGGAAGACAGATCCGCAGCCTGAACATCCGCCTGCCTGGAGAAGCCATATGTCAGGTAACGTTTTTTGAGGTTGGGAATCAGACTTTGAACATTGGCGTCGTCCAGGCACAAAACAGACGAACCATAGAAGGGCACGCGGTTGACAAAAGCCAGAAACGTCTCCTTGAGATGATCCAGGTCCCGGTAATAATCAAGGTGTTCAAGGTCAATGTTAGTTACAACGGCGATGGTCGGCGACAAAAGAAGGAAAGACCCGTCACTTTCATCCGCCTCAGCAATCAAAAAATCACCGCTGCCAAGCCGGGCGTTCGAGCCGATGCTGCCAAGCCTGCCCCCGATTACAAGAGTCGGATCCAGCCCGGCGGCCCCAAAAATTGTTCCAACTAAAGAGGTGGTCGTGGTCTTGCCGTGAGAGCCGGCCACGGCTACGGCATATTTTAACCGCATAAGTTCGGCCAGCATCTCGGCCCGCGGAATGACCGGAATAAAATTACGGCGGGCGGCCTGCACTTCAGGATTATCCCGGCCTACGGCCGAAGAAACAACGACCACATCGGCACCAACCACGTTTTCCGGCCGGTGTTCATAGCTTATTTCAGCCTTCAGGGCGACCAGATTGCGGGTTATGTCAGACTCCTTCAAATCAGAGCCGGTCACTTTATGCCCCAGATTAATCAAGACTTCGGCGATACCGCTCATGCCGATGCCGCCGATGCCGACGAAGTGTATGTGTT
>CAZVRN010000008.1:0-7468 GCA_964629485.1 uncultured Thermodesulfobacteriota bacterium
ACGGGGTCATATTTCCAAGTTCAGGGAGGATCTGGCCAGGGAAAGGCGTAAGGCTGAGGAGCAATGGGAAGAGGCCAAGATGCGGTTCAGTGAACTGGAAGGCGAATTGATCCAGGTTCGAAATGAAGCGCGCCGGACCATTATTACCGTATCTGACCTCTTGTTTGGCGTGGACAAATATGAATTAACCAGCGATCTTAAGGTCAACCTGGCAAAAATAGCCGGGATCTTGTCGGTCTTTCGGGAACTTCATGTCAGGGTCGAAGGGCACACGGACAATCGGGGTACTAAAGAGTATAACCAGAAGCTTTCGGAAAAGCGTGCGCGCAGCGTCGTGGACTTTCTTATTTCCCAGGGAGTTGACCCGGCCCGGCTTGACGCGGTCGGATATAACTTCAGCCGGCCTGTGGCCAGCAATGACACCAAGGAAGGCAGGCAGAAGAACCGCCGGGTGGAGCTGATTATTGAAGACAGGGCGCGCAAGTAAGCATTCGTCCGGTTGGCTCTTAAAAACATTGCCGGCCCCTTTAAAAATTTTGAATGATCAGCGAAAACTCTGGTAAAGACCTCTTAAGAACTTCGTTCTTTAGCTGAACTCATTGTCGCCTTCCGCGATTTCAACAAAATTACTCGTTCTTAAGAGGTCTTTGGTAGCCTCTCTTTCTTCTTTTTGTCCCCAGAGACAGGGCCGCCGCAAAAATCATAAAAGCTATGGCAACGGGCAGAACATCGTGAAAAGCCAGGTACACGGCGTGATTATTTACAGAACTCGCTTCCATGCCTCGCTGGCTTAAATTCAATGCATGGGTGACTTTTCGGGCTGAAAAAATCGTTCCGGCGATAGCCGTTCCGGCGGCCATACCCACCGATCTCATGGTTGCTATTAATGCCGAGGCCGTGCCAAGACGCTCCTTTATCACCGCGCCCATAATAACGCTGCTGTTTGGTGATTGAAACAGACCTACGCCCAGCCCAAACAGGGAAAGCACGGGCAGGATCCCTGTTATTTGCGTCTGCAAATCAAAGCCTCTCATCAAGAAAAAGGCGGCAACACTAAGCAGCGCGCCCATGGTCGAAAACCATACCGGTCCGAACCGGTCGGAAAGCCAGCCGCTGATCGGCCCGATGATAATCGAGGTCATTGAGACGCTGGCCATGACGAAACCCGCCCTGGAAGGGATAATCCCGATTCCCTGGATCAGATAAAAAGGGATTATCAGGCTGTAGGCGGGATATGCCAGAAAGATAAGAAAAAGGGCCCAAAAAGCGCTGGAAAAACCCCGGTCTTTAAAAAGGGAAAGGTCAATAATCGGATCTTTGGTCCTTCTTTCAATGAAAAACATGACAAAAAGACTGGTAACACCCAGGCCGATCAGGGAAAACACCACTAAAGACTTGAGACCAAAATGACTGATTTGACTGAGGCCGAATATTATTGAGCCCAGCCCGATGGAAGAGGCCAGTGTCCCCTTGATGTCAAGCGTGATTTTTCCCGGTTTGACCCGATCTTTCTTCAGGAAGCTCAGGGCCATGATAAACGTCAGCAAGCCGACAGGTATGCGTATGTAAAAGATGGAGCGCCAGTTGAGCCAATCCAGAAGGAAACCGCCGAGAATGGGGCCTAAGATAAAGCCCGCGGAGACTGAAACGCCGACCAGGCCAAGCCCTTTCCCCCGTTCCTCCGGTGGGAAGGCTTCCGTGACAATGGCCGTGCCGCAGGAGATGGCCATGGCCGCGCCCACCGCCTGCAGGACTCTGAAAACAATCAACTGGGTGATACTTTGAGAGAGGGAACATAAAATCAGACCCATGGTAAAAATAAGTGCTCCGCCTGCATATATTTTTTTCCGGCCTATCTGATCTCCGACCTTGCCCACAAAGAGCAGGAGGCTTGTGCTGACCAGCGTATAGGCCAGGGTCACCCAGATGACCGTCACTATATCCGTCTGTAATACCTTGGTCAGGATGGGAAAGGAAATGTTAACGATGCTGACATCCATGGTGCCCATAAACGTGCCCAGGGCCACGGTTGCCAGGGCTTTCCATTTATATGGAATCTGGCCGGTCTTGTCCTCTGTCTGAATGTTTTTCGTTTGAAAAGTAGACATCGTTCCCCGTCCGTCAATGCGAGTCAGGGCCAAGTCAAGCCGTTTGTATAAGAGGATTGAACATACCAGACCAGGTGAAAAGAAGTCAAATCTCAAAAATTTCAACAAATCGAGACCTCCGCCTGTCCGTGCTTGTCTTGACAGTCTGCTTCACAATTTTCTATAATTCTCGTTAAGAAAGGGAAGGTTACGAGTTGTATCCAGAATATGCATCTTTCTGAACAGTGACTTCACAAACCTGGAATTGCCCGGCCTCTTGTGCCCGTGTTTAAGCTGCGGTACGAGAGGCTTGGTGTCAGACGCCCCTTGTTCACGGAACCGGCCTTTTTTAAACTCAATGATCATCCGGAATGGATTAGAGTGAGAATGAGCACCACCTCTCAGGCCAAGACCAACCAGGAAATACCCCCATCCTTCGAGCCATTGGGTATCAAGGCTCGCTATAAACCGCCCCGGGCGACAATTGACCCTGATAAAAGCAAGGGTTGGATGAGGCGGATTCTGCCGATCATCCTGGCTCATAAAGGCATCTTTATCACATCTTTAGTCTGCGCCTTTATCGCGCTTTTAATCCAGATCGCAATACCGCGCGTTCTCATGCAGACCATAGATCAGGCCCTGGTGGTCAGAAAGACCCCGCTCATGTTCTTTATCTGGGTCCTTTTCGGATTGGCGGCCGGCCGGGGAGTTTTCGCTTTAATCTACCGTTATCTGCTTTACCGCACCGCCTATTTAATCGAATTCGATCTCCGTGCTATCATATACGAACACCTTACCAAGCTTTCTTTTTCTTTTTTTGACCAGGTTCAGTCGGGCCAGATTATATCCAGGTCGAATTCCGATATCCGCGCTTTACAAATGTTTTTGGTCTTTGGACCTTTTATGATCATCAACATGTTCACTTTCCTTATCGCTCTTGGACTGATGCTGACCATTCATGTCCCTCTGGCCATTGTCTCCCTGCTGCCCCTGCCTTTGGTCTATGTGTTCGCTCTGAGGATGCGTCAGCTCATGTTTCCTATTTCCTGGATTGTAATGGCGCGTATGGCTGACCTGGCCACGATTGTCGAGGAAAATGTTACCGGCGTTCGTATTGTGAAATCTTTTGCGGCCGAGCGCCACCAGATCAAGATGCTCGCCAAGGCAGCCCAGGCCCTGCGCTGGGCCGCACTCAGGCAAATAAATATCAGGGCTGCTTATTCTCCGCTCATGGAAAACCTCCCCCGGCTGGCCATGGCCCTGGTTCTTTTATACGGAGGATATCTGGCCATTGCCGGTCAGGTTACAATTGGTACCCTGGTGGCTTTCAATTCTTACGTGATCATGCTTCAAGCTCCTTTTCGCATGCTCGGTTTTTTGATGATGATGAGCCAGCGGTCGGCTGCTTCGGCCAAACGTATTTTTGAGATACTGGATACTCAGCCTGAAATAAGGGATCACCCCGGCGCAGTTGACCTGAATAATCCCGTCGGTGAAGTCAAGTTCGATAAGGTTGTTTTTTCTTACAATAACGGTCCTGAAGTGCTCTCCAACTTCTCTATGCGGATTGCCCCCGGCGAGACAGTGGCCGTGGTCGGCCGCACGGGAAGCGGCAAGACGACCCTCACCCGTTTACTGCCTCGCTTTTATGACGCCGACTCCGGCGCGATTCAGATTGACGGCCGGGATGTTCGTGATCTGACGCTCAAGAGTCTGAGGGCCCACATCGGCCTTGTCTTGGATGAGCCTATCCTTTTTTCCGTTTCCATTCGCGACAACATCGCCTATGGCCGGCCGGACGCTTCTTTTAGGGAAATAGTTGAAGCGGCCAAGGCGGCCGGGGCTGACGACTTCATTCGTCAATTAAAAGACGGCTATGACACCGTTGTCGGCGAGCGGGGCTACACCCTCTCGGGCGGGGAACGTCAGCGCATCGCCCTGGCCCGGACCATTTTAGTTAAGCCCCGTATACTGGTTCTGGATGACGCCACCAGCGCTGTAGACGTGAAGGTCGAGCAAGAGATTCACAAGGCCTTGCGTAAACTGATGGAAGGGCGAAGCACCCTGATTATAGCGCATCGTCTTTCGACTATCAGCCTGGCTGATCGGGTCGTCCTTATTGAAGACGGGCGGGTTCTCGCTGAAGGAACCCACGCCGATTTGATGCGCACTGAACCGCGTTATGCAGAGGTTTTAGCCCGGGCGGAAGAGGAAGAGGTTAAAGAAGAAATGGTCACGGATGAGATCGCGGCCGAAAAGACGCGGTTTGCCAAGACAGGCATGGGCGACTTGGAAGAGGTCCTTAAGGAGGTTACGGATGTCTAGCGGAGGATGGGCGGGGTTTGGCGGCGGCAGGGGTGCCGGTATGGCTTCGGGGCTGCCCTTCGCTGGCATCCCTCCCGAACTGGCTGCGGGCGTGAAAAAAGCCCTCGAGAGCGAACCGGAGCATGAGGAAATTCCGTTCGAATTCAGTCATGTCGTAAGGGATTGGCGGCCTCTGACTTTGTTGCGCTTTGTGGCGCCGTATTGGCCGGCTCTGATTGTAGCATTTATTCTGGTTGTTTTTGAAATCTTGACCCAGCAAGCCGGTCCCTGGCTGACTAAAATCGGGATAGACAGCGGCATTGTGCCAGGTCGCATGGGCATGCTTTTTCTGGCTGCGGGAGGCTATCTGGCCGCCGTGGCTGTAAACGGGCTGGCTGCGTACGGACGCATTAGGTGGACTGGCCGGCTGGGTGAACAGCTCATGCTTACGCTTCGTCTGCGCGTCTTTTCTCATATCCAACGCCTGTCCATGGATTTTTTTACCGAGGAGAAAGCGGGCCGTATCATGACCCGCATGACCAGTGATATAGAAGCACTCTCGGTTCTCTTCCATGACGGTATGGTTAACCTTGTCGTACAGGGCCTGACTATGATCGTGGTCACTCTGATTTTGTTTACCATGAATGCCAAACTGACCGCCATTGTGATTCTCCTTGTCATACCCCTGCTGACGGCGTTGACTATATGGTTTAAACGGGCTTCGGACCGAGGATACGGTGTTGTTCGTGAACGGATCGCTGATGTACTGGCTGATTTCCAGGAAAGTCTCACCGGAATCCGCATTATTACCGCCTTTAACCGGCAGCGCTACAATCTCATCAACCACCACAATGTCCTGGGCCAATATCGTGACGCCAATACATACACCGCGTGGCTCGGCGCCGCTTACAGCTCCACCTCCGACCTCATCGGCCTCAGCGGCAGGGCCCTTATCCTTCTCATCGGCGGGCATATGTTTTTAAACGGCAGCTTGACAATAGGCGAACTCACGGCTTTCGTACTTTACCTTACCGCCTTCTTCGCCCCGATCCAGCAACTCGTTCAACTTTATAATACCTTCCAGTCCGGTCAGGCTGCGGTCCTCAAACTTCGCGACCTCCTGGCCAGGCAGCCCAGCGTGCCTGAAGCCCCGAACGCCCGCCCCCTGCCGCCTGTGGCCGGTTATATTTCCCTTGAAAATGTCACCTTTGGTTATGATTCCAGACAGGCCGTCCTTCGAGGCGTAAACTTGAACATCCAGCCGGGCGAAACCTTTGCCCTCGTGGGGGCGACCGGCGCCGGTAAGTCCACCATTGCCAAACTGATCATTAGGTTCTATGACCCGGATCAAGGGCGGGTTTTGATAGATGGGTATGATTTGCGAGACGTAAGCCTGGAATCACTTCGCAGTCAGCTCGGTTACGTTCCCCAGGAACCTTTTCTTTTCGCAGGCACCATTCGGGACAATGTCTCCTTTGCTCGGCCTGAGGCAACCGATCAAGAGGTGCTGGAAGCCTGCAGAACGGTCGGCATCGAAGATTTGATCAACAGCATGCCTCATGGCCTTGATTCCATATGTCATGAGCGGGGGTCCTCTTTGTCGTCTGGGGAACGACAGCTTCTGGCCCTGGCCAGGGCTTTTCTGGCGCGGCCGCGCGTGATCGTTCTGGACGAAGCTACCTCCAACCTGGATCTCGCTTCCGAGGCCAAAATCGAACGCGCTCTGGATATTTTACTCGAAGGCCGCACGGCTGTCATTATCGCGCACCGTTTAACGACCGCCATGCGGGCCGATCGTATCGCCGTGGTTGATAACGGCCGAATAGTCGAAGTCGGTTCACATGATGAACTCTTGGAATTAAACGGACATTATGCCGGTATGTACGCCGCCTGGATGGAACACGCCAAAGAGGACGGCTGAAATTATCAATAAAGGATGATTGGAAGTGACCCGTAACGGCAAACTCACAGAGATTGAATTCAATATCTATTACCTGGACTCCCGGAAGCTTTCGTCCTTTGGCGTAAGCGGGGTTTATTTTGTGGTTGGGGAAGGCATAACCCTGATTGAGACAGGTACAACTCTCAACGCCAGGCACATTCTTGAGTCAACGCGCAAACTCGGTTTTGATGACAAGGATATCCGGAACGCCATCGTCACCCATATCCACCTGGACCACGCCGGGGCCACCGGCTGGCTCGTTCGCCGCTTGCCTCATCTTAAGGTCTACGTACACAAAAGGGGCTTGGAGCATCTGCGTGATCCGTCAAAATTAATAGAAAGCGCCAAAACCGTTTACAGAAATATCGAAACCATAACCGCCATGCATGGAGAAATACTGCCTGTGCCCGCCGGGAACTTGGTCGGGGTTACAGACACAGAAATTGACGCGGGAAACGGCGTTCATTTACAGATTTTTGACGCGCCGGGGCATGCCTACCATCATTTGTGTATTTATGAACCTGAAACCGGAGCCCTTTTTTCCGGCGAAGCCCTGGGACATTACGAGCCGGAAACAGATACGATCAGCACCGCCGTGGCCCCGCCTGCTTTTGACTATGAGGCCGCCCTTAAGACCATTGATCGGATTGAGGCTCTCAGCCCTGGCATGATCTGTTTTTCACAGTTCGGACAGCACAGCGATCCAAAATTTGTTATGGATACCTTCCGGCGCCAATTGACCTATTATTATGAGCTGATTTTGAAATGTATTGAAAAGGGTTTAAACACCGCGGAAATTATTGAAGATATCTGGCATCTTTCCTTAAAAGAAAGCAGGGGAGGCCAAGCAGTCACGCGAGATATGCTCGCTTCCGTGGTACGTTCTTATCAAATTTATTTCAGCCGCATGGGAAAATTGAAATAAAGACCTAGAAGTTATCTCAAACAAGCTGTCTCTTTCTCTTAAAGAAAACGGAATTAAACAAGGGTTCCCGTGATATTTCCCGGGAACCCCTTATTTATGGTCGTTTTCAGTAACGGTTTTGTCAAGTGATCAAAACGCGAAAATGAAATTTCCTGCCATTAAAAATTATCATTATTTTTCAATAGCGGTCGATATAAAGCAGCCTCCTCC